>JBATHI010000559.1:0-4124 GCA_049666645.1 Flavobacteriaceae bacterium
TACAATGAGTTCGGGCCAGCCGTGGGTTGCGAAGCCATTACCTTTACCACGGGCGATGCCCCTCCCTTGCCCAATTGCCCCCAATTGGGAAGTCCTGCAAACGGGGCTGTCCAAGTGCCGATCAATACCGAATTTGAATGGTCGGCGGTCAGGGATGTTGAAGGATATTTGGTGACCATCGGCACCGTACCCAGTGGAAACGATCTCTTGGACCGTTTCGATACGGGCACCGATACCCGGTTGGTTTTGCAGAAACCACTGCCTATGGGAACAAGGATCTATGTTTTGATCACGGCTTATTATAATGGTGCAGAGACCCAAGACTGTGCGATCTCTTCGTTCATGACCGAAGGGCCTTCAACCGAGATCCTGGAGGGCTTGATCCCGAGCTATTTTACCCCCAATAACGATGGCTATAATGATTCATGGGTCGTTGATTCCACGGATGACATTATCGTGGAAGAAATCATGGTATTCGACAGGTACGGTACCATGCTGCAACAGCTGCGACCGGGACAAGGCTGGAACGGCACCTATCGGGGGAGGGCACTACCATCGGGATCTTATTGGTACAAGGTTCAGCTAGCCAGTTTACCCGCCATCAAAGGCTATTTTTTATTGAAACGATAGCAGGGATAGCAGCGTAGCGTCTAATCTTCACAAAGTCAAAGAACTTAGGCAAAAACCAGATCCACCTTTCCAAACCGATGAAAATCCATGCCGTTCATCTAAAAACCGCCTCAAAAGCCCTCAAAATGGATTTCGATAATAATAATTGCAGCTAAACTTCGTTTATGGAGCATAACCTTAAATCTTAATGATAATGCGAAAATTTTTAAATGCTGGAAAACCATGGGTTGCGACCCTTTCAATGGCAATATTGGTCTTTGGTTGCAGCAAAGACAATGAGAACGATCAGAACCAAGAAGCGGAACTTACCCAGACGGAAGTAAAAACGGTGCTGGAGACCAATGATGTGCTGAGTGTGGCAGACGGGGTTTTGACCGATCTTTTTCAGAATGGGCAATCGGGAAAATCAGCAAAAGCGGTAGATTGCTATGTGGCCGAATATTCCGAAACCGGATTCTCCGTCACTTTTGACGATTGCAGTGTTGATGGCAGCGAAAACCTTAATGGATCCATTACTGCGGAATATGAAACCGGCGAAATGTCTTCATCGATTTCCGTTACTTTCACTGAGCTCAGTATTGGCGGATATGTGCTTTCGGGAACCCGGACGTATACTTTCTCTAACGAACAGAGCGAAAGTGTGGAATATAATGTTACAAGCGATATGAGTGTAACCTTGCCCGATGCCTCGGTGGTCAGCGAAACCGGAACAAAAACCATCGGTCTTGTATTCGACGAATCGCTTGAAAGTATCACCCTGACGATTGCCGGTCAATGGGTCGTCAAAGTGGGCGGCAATACCTATTCCGTGAGCGTATCCGATTTGTTGGAAACCAACTTAGGCTGCGAATACATCGCCAAGGGCGTCTTGTTACTCGCGAAAAACGGCCTTCAGGTCTCCGTTGATTTTGGAGATGGTACCTGCGACGATACCGCAGTGCTTGGCTATCCCGATGGAACGGAAGAAGATATTTCTCTGAACGACTGACAATAAGCTTTAACAATATCAAAAAAACCCTGTCCTTTCCCGACAGGGTTTTTTTATGCCTTTTGATAGAAGAAGGAACTGATGGTTTTTTGTACTTTACGGGCACCAATTGCAAATCATCCGAAATGAAAAAGTTGTATGCCTTTAACCTTGTTTTGTCATTATTCTTGCTGTTTACTGTGGGCACCTTGTCGGCCCAGCAAACCGTTTGGCAAGAACTGGATGCGATGGCCATTGTAGAACAGAAAGTGATGATGCCCATGCGCGACGGGATTCGATTGGCCACAGACATTTATAGGCCGAAAACCGACCAAAAGGTACCCATTATTTTTTCCAGGACCCCATATAATTTCAACACCTGGGTAGATGGTGAACAACAAAACCGCACCGCCGAGACCGCCTTGGAAATGGTAAAACACGGCTATGCCTATGTGGTACAGAATGAGAGGGGACGGTACTTTTCGGAAGGGGAATGGGATATATTGGGAACACCGTTGACCGATGGGTATGATGCCTTCAGTTGGATGGCAGATCAACCCTGGTCGAACGGAAAGATAGGTACCCTGGGCTGTTCTTCTACCGCTGAATGGCAAATGGCCGTTGCCGCCCTCGACCATCCGTCCCACGCAGCGATGGTACCCCAAAGTTTCGGGGCAGGCGTTGGAAGGGTAGGAAAATATTATGAACAGGGAAACTGGTATAGGGGAGGGGTGGAGCAACTTTTGTTTTTTGCTTGGCTGTACAGTGTGGAACATGATACATTTAAACCGCGGATTCCTGAAGGGGCCACTCAGCAAGATTTGATCCGTATTTCCCGATATTATGATTTGGCACCTGAAAACCCGGAAGTGGATATGAAAGTGGCACTGTCGCACCTCCCCATCAAGGATATATTGCAGAACATCAAAGGCAAACGTGAAATATTCGATAAAATGGTGGTAAGGAAACCCAACGACCCCGCCTGGTTCCAAGGCGGGTTATACCATGACGACAAGGAGATCGGAGTACCGGGATTTTGGTTCGCCTCTTGGTACGACGTTTCTGTGGGCCCGAATATTGCCCTGTTCAATCATTTGCGCAATAAAAGCAAGAATCCTGAAATCAGGGACAACCAGTATTTGGTCATCGCTCCCGTTTTGCACTGTTCCTATAAAAGAGCCACGGAAAACACCATGGTGGGGGAAAGAAATGTTGGCGATGCACGACTGAATTATGATGAACAGATCTATTCCTGGTTCGATTTTTTGCTGAAAGATTCCCAAAACGACTTCAAATCAAAAACACCAAGGGTACAATACTATACGATGGGCAGCAATAAATGGCAGGCGGCGGAAGAATGGCCTCCCAAACCGGCCAAAATGACGACTTTTTACCTACAGGGCCAGGGCAATGCCAACAGCCTTTACGGAGACGGGGCCTTGAGTACGTCGAAACCTGGAAGTTCAAATAAACCAGACCGATTTACCTATGATCCGATGAATCCGGTCACTTCATATGGCGGGGGCGTTTGTTGTACCGGAAATGCATTACAGGGAGGGGCCTTTGACCAACAGGCCATGGAAACCCGAAATGATATTTTGGTGTATACCTCGGAACCTTTGGCCGAAGGGGTTGAGGTAAGTGGATTCATCGAGACCAAGCTCTTCGTCTCATCAGATGCCAAGGATACCGATTTTACGATAAAGTTGATCGATGTATACCCGGACGGGACCGCATACAATCTCGATGAAACCATACAAAGGGCCCGGTATCGGGATGGATATGATCGTGAAGTGTTGATGGAGAAAGGAAAGGTATACGAATTGAATTTAAGTCCAATGGTCACCAGTAACTATTTTGATAAAGGTCACCGAATCAGGATTGAGATCAGCAGTAGTAATTTTCCCAGGTTCGCCCGTAATTTAAATACCGGTGGCGCCAATTTTGATGAAAGCAAAGGGGTAATTGCCCATAATGAAATTTATCATGACAGCAAATACCCATCGCACATCGTATTGCCGATGATCGTAAAATAATTGGCACAATGGTTGCTCTAATATAAAAAAGATATTATGAGATTTTGTAAAGTGTTTATGTTGCTCATTTTGGCCCCCTCAATGATTTTGGCGCAAGGTAAGAAGGAGAGGGACAGCCTTGCTTTTGAACAAACCAAGAAGCTGGTCGAATCTCAAAATTTCATTTTCGAGGCAAACCGCGCGCTTCCTGTTTCCGGGTCGAGCGTTAGCCTGATCACCAATGACAATTTTCTGCTGATCAAGCGAGATGAAGTGCATGCCTATCTTCCCTATTTCGGGGAAGGCCGGGTGAGTGCCGCATACGGTGGGGAGGGTGCCATTGCATTTAAAGGTGCCCCCATGGATTACAAGGTGCGTTACAATGACAGAAAATACAAGATCATCATTCAATTCGATGCGATGGGCAAATCGGAAAAACATGGGGTGATCCTCGACATCAACGCGCATGGTTTTACGGATGTGATCGTAAAATCGATGAACCGTACCACCAT
>JBATHI010000560.1:0-4307 GCA_049666645.1 Flavobacteriaceae bacterium
CCTGAAGAATTGGCTGGTTCCTTTCGCGGCCATATTCACCATATGTATTGTCAGCTATGCCATTCTTACTGTTCTGCAAAGCGAAGCCATGATTTGGCAACATTATCGATTTTCCATTTCATATGACAAGGAATATTTGATGCAATGGCAGAACAGTGCCAAGCTGGTATTGTATGTGGCCGGTATAAGCATTACGGGGTTTTGGTCTTTTTTGAAGTCGGGCAATACGGGTACGGGAAAAGTAGCCACCATGCGGATCATAGCCTTTGCTTTCTTGCTTGGATTGATCTTGGAGGTGTTGAAGTCTTCCTCTACCGAGTTTCCCATCATCGTTACCTTTTTTCCTGCTTCGGTGTTTCTAGCGCGTTATGTCGAAGCGATCAGACGGCCCAATTTGCGGGAATTATTTTTGATGTTGGCCATTTTTTTCCCATTGATGGGGTTTTTTATCGAACTCATTATAAAATAAATAAGGGTATCTTTGCCTATAAGCCATATTCCGATGTTCAGTGATTTTGCATTTGGTATTTTTGAGGAAAGCATCGTTCATTATCATCTCAAGGACGATGTGAACCAAGCTTTTACGAATCCATATCCAAAAGATGATATAGCCCATCTGCTCTATCGGAAAAATTGGATAGATACGGTACAATGGCACTATGAGGACATCATCCGAGATCCCAGTATTGCCCCTTCCGAAGCCCTGGCACTCAAACGCAAAATTGACCGGAGCAACCAAGACAGAACCGACCTTGTGGAATACATCGACAGTTATTTTTTAAAAAAATTCCAATCGGTACAAGTAAAGGAAAACGCGACCATCAATACCGAGAGCCCTGCCTGGGCTATTGATCGGCTGTCTATATTGGCGCTAAAAATATATCATATGAGGGAGGAAACCGAACGTTCCGACGCCTCTCCTGAACATCAAGGCCAATGCAAGGCAAAGTTGGAGGTGCTCCTCGCCCAACGAAAAGACTTGGGGAGCGCCATCGATCAGCTTTTATCGGATATAGAATCGGGCAATAAATACATGAAAGTATATAAACAGATGAAGATGTACAATGATGAGGAATTGAACCCTGTATTGCGAAAGCAGAAATAGTGGGGCGGTTTTCGAATGAAAAAATTTGGGCACATTCTGGTCATACGCTTTTCCGCAATGGGCGATGTTGCCATGACCGTTCCCGTGCTGGCGGCCCTTCAACAGCAACATCCCGACCTCAGGATTACCCTACTCACCCGCCCATTTTTTAAACCCTTGTTTTTACATATGCCGAACGTGCAGGTCTTTGAAGCCGATCTGAAAGGAAGGCATAAGGGATTGCTGGGTCTTTGGAGACTCTATAGGGAAGTCGTCCAATTGGATATCGGGGCGGTTGCCGATCTGCACCAAGTACTGCGCACCAAAATGTTAAAGCTGTATTTTAGCTTCAGCGACATCCCTTTTTTCCAAATCGATAAAGGACGAAAGGAGAAAAGGGCGCTGACGGCGCCAAAAAACAAAGTCTTCAAACCACTCAAATCAACGCATCAAAGGTACGCGGATGTCTTTGAACGCATGGGGCTTCCCATCTTGCTCGGATCAGTTTCCCTAAAAGCGGCCGAGCCCATCCCCGATAGGGCTGCTGCCCTTCTGGGTCCCAAAGTAAATCAATGGATAGGGATTGCCCCTTTTGCCGCATTCAGGGGCAAAGCCTATCCGTTGGAAATGATGCAGGAGGCCATTGCCCTATTAAAAAATACCAAAAAGTATAAAATATTGTTGTTCGGGGGTGGGTCGGATGAAAAAGCAAAGCTCGATCTGGTTTCTCGGGCCGGCAATTGTTTCAACATGGCAGGGCAATTTTCGTTTGCCGAAGAATTGGCCTTGATTTCCAATCTTGATGTTATGGTTTCCATGGACAGTGGCAATGCACATTTGGCTGCCATCTATGGCATTCCCACCATTACGCTTTGGGGGGTGACCCATCCCTATGCGGGATTTTATCCATTCGGACAAGCGCCTTCAAATGCACTGTTGTCCGATCGTGAGCAGTTCCCGATGGTGCCTACCTCGGTTTATGGGAACAAATTGCCACAGGGATATGAAAAGGCGATTGCCGGCATCACGCCTCAAATGATTTTTGAAAAAGCAACCGATCTACTGGAAGCGGTTCGTTCCTAAAGTTTAGTGCGATGTGGTTTTGACCTCAAGGGATTTAAAATAGTGTCGCAGTTGTGCCATAAAACGATATTTTCTTGCTGCTGGTGCAGTTTCGACCATCAAGGTCCTGATGCCGATATAGGCACTCATCAAATAAATCGCTACGCCCTCGGCATCAACATGCCTGTCGATATGGCCATTGAATTTTCCTCTTTGAATGGCAGAGACCAGATTCACTTCCCAAACCTTTAGGATTTCATTGAGGTGTTTCATGATATTGTCGTTCCTACCGTTGAACTCGTTCATGAAGTTGCTGAGCACAAACCCGTAGTCGAGTTCATTGTGCACCGCGGTTTCCAGGGCATCCTCAAAACAATCGGAAATCATGGTCAAGGTTTTCTCATGGCCTTCAATGGGTTGAATGAGCATGCTGTATACCTTTCGTACCAACAGATTTTCAATGATCTGTATGAAGAAATCCTCTTTCGAATCGAAGTGATAATAGAAGGCACCCTTGGATAGCGACAACTCTTTCAGGATGTCATCGACACTGGTGTTGTAATAGCCTTTGCTGTAAAAAAGGTGTAGGCCGGTCACTTGCATTTTATGCATTGTGGCTATGCGTTTCAGGTTCTTGTTCATGGTATTGGGTTTTTGGATAAAACCGACCGATGGGTCTGATTACCATAACTTGGAATCGCTGATTTTATTGAACGTCCGGTTCATAAAGTATCGGAATTTCGACCAAATGCATAAAAAATATGCATTAAACACTTTTGATGTGACGCATCAAACCGGTCGGTTTGTATGGTTCTTGTCTTATTGTTGGGTATAGGGATCACCACTTCGGCCTCATAGCCGGGCAATTCCTAAACGTCATCATAGTCAATCTTTAAGACCGGGGTAAGGGGATGAGCCTGGCAAGTGAGGATCAAGCCATCGGCGATTTCGCCATCTGTTAGGATCTGGTTTTTTACCATCTCGGCCTTGCCTTCCACGATTCTGGCTATACAGCTGCTGCATACCCCGCCTTGGCAAGAATAGGGTGCATCGATATTTTCCTTTAAGACCGCATCCAACACCCGTACATTCTTGTTCATGGTGAGCTGGAATTGCTCATCGTCGAGGGTAACGGTCAGTTGGGTCTGACCATCGGCCTTAAGCGGTAGCTCATCCAAAATCTCCGTACTGGTGAACAGCTCAAAATGTATTTTTGATTCAGGGATGTTGTCTTCGAGCAAAGTTTCCTTTACCAAGTTGATCATGGGTTCGGGGCCGCAAAGATAGAAGTCGTCAAAAGCAGTTTTAACGTGCTTGTTCATCAACACATAATTGACCGTGGAAGCGTCTATGCGTCCGAAAAGGGAATCGCCTTCCCTGGCTTGGCTGATGATGAAATAAATAAAAAACCTATTGGTATAATCTAATTGTAATTTAACCAGATCTGTATAGAACATGGTTTCTTCATACGACTTGTTCCCATAAACGAGCACAAACTGATTCTTGGGATGGGCTTCCAAAACCGATTTCACGATGCTCATGATCGGGGTAATGCCACTTCCCGCAGCAAAAGCCACAATATTTTTGGGGCTATTGGTCGGTTTAAAGACAAACCTGCCTTCCGGGGGCATCACTTCCAAAACCTCCCCTTCGGCCAATTTGTTGTGGGCATAATCGGAAAACCCGCCCTTGTCCACCTTCTTTACGCCAATGGTGATGTCCTCGCTCTTGGGGGACGAACTGATCGAATAGGCCCTGCGAAGTTCTTTCCCCTTGATCTCTTTTTTGATGGTGATGTACTGACCCGGGGTAAAGGCAAAGGTCTGTATCAGCTCTTTGGGGATCGAAAGGGTGATCGCCACCGAACTGGGGGTAAGGGGTTGAATGCGCTTTACCTTTAAGGGCTAAAAAGAGGCCATATTCACAATTTTGGTGCAAAACTACGCATTGGAATGCCGATTTGAAACCAGAAATGAAAAAAAACAAGGAAAGCTGTAACATAATCGGTGTTTTAAATACTAACGAACCGAACAAAATTCCCTACCCTTATGTTCAAACATTTTGTTGGCCTGCAGTGGAAATCTTTTTTCAGGTCTTCCTCCTTGGGCAAAAGCTTGGCCGTTAAGCTGCTCATGGGCTTTTTCGGGCTTTATATTCTTGG
>JBATHI010000561.1:0-3959 GCA_049666645.1 Flavobacteriaceae bacterium
TCACCTGCTCGTAGGTATTTATTCGAACGACAGCCTTCTGGAGCATTAAATTGTTGGGATAGGTCATGATCTCCCCGTTCGCGCTTCTTAAGTGCACATGAAAGGCCTTAATGTCTTCGATGACAAATAAGGTTTCATCGGGTTCCAGTTTATCGAGGATATCCTTATCCATTATTTTTATTTGATCGCCGATCTTGAAGGGAAATGAAAAGAAGAGGATGACCCCGGAGGTCACATTGCTCAAAATAGACCATTGGGCGAAAAGGGCCACGCCAATAACGGCAAAGATCGAAGAAAAAAGCAAACCTAATTTTTCAAGATTCACGCCCCATACAAATGTAAGTACCGCAACGCCCAAAAAAGTGGTGACATAGGAAATGTATTTGGAGATTAAAAGGGTCCTGGCTTCGACAATATCGCTCAATCTTCCAATTCGGCGAACAGCCTTATTGCTGATGAACCTAAAAATAAGAAGTAGCACGACGGTGACCGCTGTCCAAAACAACTCGGTGGTGTGGGCTTCGATATATTGCTCCATGGGTTATAATCCTAAACTGTCGCGCAAAGATAAATATCCATTGCTATTTTGTTGCCAATACGGACTTTTAATTGTTTGGATTTTTTTTGCCGTGGAGGTCATTGCAGTGGCATTCGGGCCAAAACCACTTTTGAAGGTTTCGGTCCAACCTTCAATGGAATAGGGAAAGGAAGTATTAAAATAGATCGTGAGATTCCTTTGGAGTTCAGGATAATCGATCTCATAAACATACAGACCATAGTTTTGGGTCAATTTGGCATTGGCCTTGTAGGCTTTGAGGGTTTTATGGGATAGACGGATATATTCGAAGGACGGAACAATGTCAAAAATTCCGACCGGCAAGCCCTCTGGATCGAGCCGCAATTTGTTCCAGAGCTCATTTTCGAGCACCGTCTTTTCCAATTGTAATGTTTCATCGGCCTCCGTTTCGAAATAAGAATGGGACATCACCTCGAATTGATCTCGATTGTTGAGTTGGGCATAAACATGGCCGCACCACTCTTGACTTGAAAACGAGACCTTAAGTGCATGCCGGTCATCATTTACCGGGTAAAAGCTGCTGGTCATTATCGAATAGGGATAGATTCCCGTAAGGTAATTTTTTGTGGTGTTCAATTTCAAGACCGGGATATTGTCGGGGTGTTCAACATCTGCTTTTACCTGTTTATCGGCCAGGAACGGTTCTGTCACAAAAATCAGTACCGCCTTGCCTTCCCGTATTTCGCCGTATCGCGCTTGTTCCAGTTCATAGGACGTGATCTCGGCTTCTCCGGCGTACCAATACTTTTTGAACGCGTTAGAAACCTCTTTCTTGGCAATTGGTGCTTCAGGTGCTGCAATTTCCGATGGAGCCGCGACCTCGGTGTGCTCCGTTTTCGGAACTTTTCTGCAGGCAACCATGGTGAGCAGGAACGCCAATAAAATAGGGTTTGCGGCTTTTTTATACAATAAACGGACCATATCAAAATTGTTTGGTGCAAAGCTACCTAAAAGCGATTATTTGGCCATATCCATTAACGTTTTATACACCAAATGAGTGGGAAATCCGACCACATTGGTGTAGGAACCCCGAATCGCTTCTATACCGATCAAACCCAGCCATTCCTGAATGCCATATGCACCCGCCTTATCGAAAGGCTTGAAGTGTTCAATATAGAACTGTATTTCCGTATCCTCCAATTTACTGAATTTCACTTCGGTGATGTCATGTTTGGTGATTTGCTCTGATGACGTGGTAAAACAAACGGATGTGATCACTTGGTGCCAATGGCCAGATAGGGTTTTGAGCATCTCAAAAGCGAGCGCTTCATTTCCCGCTTTGGCATACGATCTATTTTTGAACCAGACGACCGTATCGGAAGTGATCAAGATTTCGTCCCCGGCCAAGGTACCCTTGAATGCGGCGGCCTTTAATTGGGCCAAGTAATCTGCAATCCCTGCTGCTCTCAAAGTGGCTGGATATACTTCATCGACCGGTTTAAGGCGTACTTCGAACGGTATGCCCATCTCCTCCAACAATTGCTGACGCCTGGGAGATCCGGAGGCCAGTACGATCCGATAATTTTTTAGTGGTTCCGTAAACATAGGAAATCAGGCGTTTTGGGCATCAAAATTGCCGTACCAATCGCCACGCATTTTTAAAACCTGTTCGATCACATCGCGAACACATTCGTCGCCCCCCTTTCTTTGGGAAACATATTTTGCAATCGACTTCACCTCGGCCACAGCGTCCTGAGGACAGGTGGGCATCCCTACTAGCAGCATTGGGGGTATATCTGGAAGATCGTCCCCCATATAGAGTACATTTCTCGGATCGATATTGTAAACATCCAAGAATTCCTTCAAGGGTTCTTCTTTATGATGCGCCCCGAGATAAATATCGGTTACCCCCAATCCTTTCAGTCGATTGCGGACCCCTTCATTGGTGCCTCCGGAAATGATGCAGACCTTGTACCCTTTATCCAAAGCCGTTTTTAGGGCATATCCATCCTTAACGCTCATCTTTCTTAGCATTTCCCCTTCACTTGTGATCAACAAAGTGCCGTCGGTAAATACACCATCGACATCAAATACAAAAGTGGTGATCTCTTTTAGGTAAACCTTATAGCTTTTTTCCAAGGATTGATTTTTATTCAAGATTAAAGAAAAATGGCGAGAGAAAAAAAACGGACTCTGGGTGGAGATATCCCCAAATTCGATTTTATCGACCCTAAATTACGAAGGGCATCGCTCATTCCAAGCCATGTTTTTGATTTTGAATCGATTTACTGATCAATTCATAAATCGCGCCTCGGGTTCCGTCACCCAGCAATTCGGCATGCAGCTGTAAAACCGAAACATCGTGCCTGATGGCCGGGCCTGTTTGCATCAATAGCGGGCTTTCGAGTTCGATTTTTTGGGCGGTCTCCAGGATCAAGGGTTTCAACATGTCGAAGGGCAGGTCGTTTTCTTCGCAGATTTGTTGGGCCAAAACATACATATGGTTCGTGAAATTGTTGGCGAAAACCGCCGCTAGATGAAGCTGTTTACGCTGATCGGAATCGATTTCATAAACCATACTTGAAATGGAGGACGCCAAATTATGAAGTAGTTTTAAATCTTTGGCATCTTTTGCTTCAATGCAAATGGGCACCTTTCCAAAGTCGACCGCCCTTTCACTGCTAAAGGTTTGCAAGGGATAGAAGACCCCTCGCCGGTCATGGTTGGAAATTGCATTGACCGGAATGCCACCTGATGTGTGAACGACCAAAGCAGAATTGGTCTTTAAGTGTTGGGCTACTTCGGCAATCGCGCCATCCGATACCGCAATAATATACACATCGGCCTGTGCCAGCTGGCCATCGCCGATTAAATGGGTTGCCGTTCCATCAAAGCGCTTCAGCGAAGCGGATTGTCTCCCGATGACCTGCACCACTTTTGCAACAGTGCCCGAACGTAATGCATCGAACAAATGTTGGGCAACCCTGCCCGTACCAATGATGACTACTTTCAGCATGCCCAAAATTACGACAAAATATTTCGGTCGACTTGGGAAACAATTAACAATTCCGTTTAACTTATTAAGCGGTGCTGACCAGCCTATAACTCATAAAAAGACCGTATTTTTGCATCTCGTAAAAGCAAATTGTCCTTAATGACAGCACTTTTTAAAAAGATTTTCTTCTCCACCCGTTTAATGGCGGTTTTGTTTTTGGTCTTCGCGACCGCCATGGCATTTGGCACATTCATCGAAAGCAAATACAGTACCGATACCGCTCGTATTTGGATCTACAACACCGCTTGGTTCGAGGCCATCATGGTATTTTTTGTCATCAACTTTATTGGAAACATTTCCAGATACCGTCTCATTGGATGGGAAAAATGGCCGGTGCTCACCCTTCACCTTTCGTGGATATTGATCATTTTCGGGGCATTCGTGACC
>JBATHI010000562.1:0-2230 GCA_049666645.1 Flavobacteriaceae bacterium
CTATTACAGGAATCAATCCACGTTTTAGGGTTTTGGAAATGGTAGAAGATACAGCAGGTAATTTATGGTTTGGAACATCCGAAGGACTCATAAAATATAATGGTAAAGAGTTCACAACATTTTCAAAAAAAGAAGGGTTGCAGAGTGAAGAAATTTGGGGTCTAACTATTGACAAAAGCGGACTTATTTGGGTTGGTTCGACAGGAGGGGTTAATCAATTTGATGGAGAAAATTTTATTCCTTTTTCTTTGCCAGATTCAAGAGTCGAAAATGCAAAACCTATGCTATCTGACAAATTGGTTTTTAAAATTATCGAAGACAAGAATGGAACTATGTGGTTTGCTACTGATGGAAATGGAGTTTTTAAATATAAAAACGGAAAATTTATTCATTTAACATCTAAAAATGAACTTACCGATAATAACGTTGCAGATATTTTAGAAGACAAACAAGGAAATATTTGGATTGGAACTTTTTATGGAGGTGTGAGTAAATTTGATGGAGAAACCTTTACCAACTTTACTAAGGATGGAATTATTGCAGGTGAAGAAGCTTACAATTTTTATGAAGACAACCTAGGTAATATTTGGTTTACGGCTGAAGGTTATGGAGTTTACCAATATGATGGCAGTAATTTCAAACAATTCACAACTGAAGATGGCTTAACCTCAAATGTTACGCAAAGTATTCTCGAAGACAACAAAGGACAAGTTTGGTTTGGTAGCTGGCAAGGATTAAGCATTTATGATGGACAAACAATTATGAATGCCAAGGACAAAGAACCTTGGACAAACTAAAAATAACTGTTGCTAACAGCGTGTATAAAGAAATAGCGGGTTTAGTTCTAAATCAAAGATCAGTACTTTTAATAAAAGTCTGTACCAAACTGAAAGGGAAGTGCTTTTTAATCCGCTACTTCTCATACACGCAAACCGTTAGGCACAAGCTGGTGCGATATACAAACATCCTTTACAGAGTTATATAAACATCGTTTACACTTTTTAGCTTGCAATTTGAACCAAACTTCAGATTGCCATGCCTTGGAAAGAATCAACGATTATGGAACAAAAAATTGAATTTATCTGTGAATGGAGAACCGGAAATTATACCATCACAGAACTCTGTCGAAGCTTTGAAATTTCACGTCCAACTGCTTACAAAATCATCGCTCGATTTGAAAATGAAGGCTATGAAGGACTGAAAGAACTCTCGCGAAAACCGCGTGGAATTCACCCAAATTCGACCCATGAAAATGTGGTAAATGGCATTCTTATCCTCAAAGAAAAACACAAGCTATGGGGCGCTAAAAAAATCCACAAACTGTTGTATAACGATTTTCCGGATGAACCTATCCCATCTGTCTTGACGGTTCACAACATTCTCAAAAAACACGGCTTAGTGAAGCCTCAAAAACGATTAAGAAGAGTAAAACCAATCCACCCCATTTTTGACCCAAAAGAGTGCAATGAAGTCTGGAGTGCCGACTACAAAGGAAAGTTCTTAATGGGCAATAAGATATACTGTCATCCCCTTACCATTGCTGACTCTAAAAGTCGATTTGTATTTACGGCAAAAGGGCACTATAAAGAGAACTTCGACTCCGCAAAAGCAGAGTTTAAAAGGGTTTTTAGAAAATTTGGCATACCCGAACAAATCCATACCGACAATGGAAGCCCCTTTGGATCTGTAAAGGCAATACAACGTTTTACCAGGCTATCTTATTGGTTTATCGAACTTGGAATAATGCCTGTTTATTCCGACCCTTCCCACCCTGAACAAAATGGAAGACATGAGCGCATGCATCGTGATTTAAAAGCTGCTTGTACTAAACCTTCCGCTTATGATTTAAAGTCCCAACAAAGACGTTTAAATCGATTTGTAAAGGAGTATAATCATGTTAGACCACACGAAGCTCTCGACATGAAAACACCAGTCTCTGTACATGATTTTAAAACTAGGCCTTTCCCTGAGAAAATCTCAAACTTTGATTACGAATCAGAGATGAGAGTACTCAAAGTAACTAAGAACGGATCTGTCAGATGGGGCCCTTACAACTGGGTTTACGTATCTGCATCTTTGCAAGGAAAATACATCGGTGCGTTAGAAATGGGAAACGGAATATGGAGAGTATTTTATAGAAACGTATTTTTAGGCTACTTTAATGAAAAAGAATTAAGAACTAAAGAACAATCAGTAAGGTTAGAAACTAATTTAGTGTAAAGTCTAATCT
>JBATHI010000563.1:0-1975 GCA_049666645.1 Flavobacteriaceae bacterium
GCATTGGGGTTGTTGTTCCTACTTCATAAAGTTATGTAATTCGCACTAAAACTCAGCATTTTGGGGTGTTCTTGGAAACGGGATCACATCCCTGATATTTCCCATGCCTGTCGCAAAAAGCACCAAACGTTCAAAGCCCAAGCCAAAACCGCTGTGTACCGCCGTACCAAACTTCCTCAGGTCGAGATACCACCAGAGTTCTTTTTCGTCTATGTCCAACGCGGCGATTTTCTCTTTCAGGACCTCCAGGCGTTCCTCCCTTTGCGATCCCCCCACGATCTCACCGATTCCAGGGAACAATATATCCATGGCACGAACCGTCTTTCCATCCTCGTTTAAACGCATATAAAAGGCTTTTATTTTCGCGGGATAGTCGAAGAGTACAACGGGGCATTTAAAGTGTTTTTCGACCAGAAAACGTTCGTGTTCGCTTTGCAGGTCGGCGCCCCATTCGTCGATTTGATATTGAAATTTTTTCTTTTTGTTGGGCGTGGAATCACGCAGGATGTCTATCGCCTCGGTATAGGTTACCCTTTTAAATTGATTGTCGACCACAAAGCGCAATTTGTCGATCAGTGCCATTTCGCTTCTTTCGGCCATGGGTTTTGATTTTTCCTCATCCAACAGCCGTTGTTGTAAAAATTCAAGGTCTTCCTTGCAGTGTTCCAAGATATAGACGATCACACTTTTGATGAAATCCTCTGCCAGGTCCATATTTGCAGGAAGGTCATAAAAGGCCATTTCGGGCTCGATCATCCAGAACTCGGCCAAGTGCCTTGAGGTATTTGAATTTTCGGCCCTAAAAGTGGGTCCGAAGGTATATACCTTGCCCAATGCCATGGCATAGGCTTCCGCTTCGAGTTGGCCAGAAACGGTTAAATTGGTTTCTTTCCCAAAAAAGTCTTCCGTGAAATTCACATGTCCTTGATCGTTCAACGGAGGTTTCACAGGATCCAAAGTGGTCACCCGAAACATTTCCCCGGCGCCTTCCGCATCTGAGCCGGTAATGATCGGCGCATGGAAATAAAAGAACCCATTTTGGTTGAAATATTGATGGATGGCAAATGCCAGGGCCGACCGCACACGCATCACCGCCGAGAAAGTGTTGGTGCGTATCCTTAAGTGGGCCTGTTCCCTCAGAAATTCCATGGAATGCTTTTTGGGCTGAATGGGATAGGTCTCAGGATTCGCTCCGCCATGTACGGTGATATCCTGAACCTGCAACTCCACCGACTGGCCCCTGCCTTGGCTCTCGACCAGCAGCCCCTTAATCTTAAGGGCAGCCCCGGTATTGATCTGCTTGAGAAGCGTTTCGTCGAATTGTTCAAAATCGACAACACATTGTATGTTGTTGATGGTAGACCCATCGTTGAGTGCAATAAATCGGTTGCTTCGAAAGGTTTTGACCCATCCGTTGATGGTCACTTCCTGGGAAGTTGGCGCAGTGGAAAGCAATTGTTTGATACTGAATGCTTGCATGTTCAATAGCTTGAAATTTTAAAGGGCAAATATAACTTTTTGATAAAAAAGATCGGTATTATTCTTTTTCGCCCTCAAGGTTCACTTCTTCTTTTGGAAGTATATCGATCTGTGGTTTTTTGAGCACTTCCTTATTGGCGATATTTCTTTCCAAAGATAACAACAGGGAAGGCAAAAGGATGAGATTCGCCAGCATGGCGAACATCAATGTCGCCGAGACCAACGCACCCAATGCCACTGTACCCCCAAAACTCGAAATTACGAATACCGAAAAACCAAAGAAAAGGACAATGGAGGTATAGAACATGCTCACTCCGGTCTCCCTGAGTGCCGCATATACCGATTTATTGATGCGCCACTGGTTGGCCACCAGCTCTTGTCGGTATTTTGCTAGGAAATGGATGGTATCGTCTACCGAGATGCCGAAGGCAATACTAAAAACCAAAATGGTGGAAGGCTTGATGGGTACGCCCACGAAACCCATGACCCCAGCGGT
>JBATHI010000564.1:0-4716 GCA_049666645.1 Flavobacteriaceae bacterium
TAGGACAAGTGATGAGAAGCAATGGGGTATAGGCGTTGTTACCTGCTGTTATTCAGGTCTATATATTGATCAAGTACTAAATTGGTTTTAGTACCATCAATGTTTGTGTATTCCAAACGCACAAACCCATACGTTTCATTGAAGATTTAAAAAATGAGATAGAATATTACGATGGAAAACGAATCCAATTAAAGGACTGTTGTTATCTGCAATAGAAACGCTGATGGACTTTTGAGCAAGTTTGCGCAAATGGACTTTACTCAGACGCAACTGTTGTGTTGATGGACTTACAAATCTTATGGAAAAGCTAACTCGGACGGAAAAAACGTTGGGTAACAATGCCTAAACGTAATGCGGACTTTAGGGCAAAACCGAAAGGTCTGTGTATATTTATGAAGTCGCTAAATCTTATGGATTTAGCTTTGGACAAGAAAAAATAAAACTAAACAATAAGCTTTAGCTTTATGTGCAGACGGAAACGAAAAGTTTACTTGCCTCCGCACTACGCTTAGCTCAACCGTTGGCACTTATTTACAAAAATGAATAGAAAAAAATTAATTGTCTTTTTATTACTGACCTTTTTGTGGTCTTGGATACTTTGGATTATTGGACTGAAATACCTATCAGACGGAATCAATCAAGAGACAATCAATAAATTTTTAGTTTTCTTTTTTGTTGGGGTATATGGACCAACAATTGCCGGAATAATTACAACTCTATTCTTTGATGGACCTATGGGAGTATTTGAATTAATCAAAAAGCTCTTTATATGGAAAGTCCCTTTAAAATATTATGTATACCTAATTCTTTTACCTCTAATATTTGTTATTATTGGTATTGCACTTTACAGCCAGTTTATTGGAGAGATTGGAGGTTTTGATAAAATGGCATATCTATCGATACCAACAATATTATTAGCGGGATCGTATGCTGGACCTTTGGGAGAAGAACTTGGATGGAGAGGTTTTTTATTGCCCGAATTTCAAAAAAGATATTCAAATTTGACAAGTGCGATCATTATCGGATTTATATGGTTTATTTGGCATATTCCACTATGGTGGGCACCATTCGGAACCTTGGTTAGTGGAGAACCAATATCTTTAATTCCTGTCATTACCTATTTTACAATGCTAATCTGTCTATCCATAATAATTACTTGGTTAGTAATTAATTCAAAGGGAAGTGTTCTTATTGCAATTTTATTCCACTTGTCAATTAACGCAGGAATCGCATTGCTGTTTTACCCTGAATTGAATATGGATTTCAAAAAGGTACATTTATTATCCAGCATCGGAATGTTGATATTTACTGGATTTTTAATAGTAAAGAATAAATTAAAAACAAGTGCCAACAACACCTATAACAAATAGGGCATAAGGTCATGTATTTAATGGCTTGAGCGTATTTACTAAGTCCGCCAAATCTTTTTGATTTGGCAATTAAAAAATAAAGATAATTACAAAACAAAAAGCTCTGGCTCGTAGACCAGACGGAAACGAAAAGTTTCCTTGCCTGCCCTACTTGTCATAGCCTCACCGTTGTAGGTAATGCTGACCCGTCCTGAAATATGTATACAAAAAACCAAATGTATATGTATAAAAATGATGGATATGTGAGACGTTACAGCGAGAGCTTCAAACTCAAGATTCTTGCAGAACTTACCAAAGGAAACCATTCCAAAAGACAAATTGCATTAACTTACGGGATACAATCCAGTACCATAAACGTATGGATCAAGAAGTATGGCCGTAAAGATTTAATGAACACCCGTGTAACCGTGCAAACAGACGACGAATTTACCCGTATCAAAGCCCTTCAGAAAGAACTGAAACAACTCAAGGACCTTCTTATCAAAAAGGACCTTGAAAAGCTCGTTACCGACAGCTATCTTGAAGTCGCCGCCGAGAACTTGGGATATAAAGATGTTGAGGAACTAAAAAAAAACTTAAACATCGAGCCCTAATGAAAACAGCACCTAAAAACCGAAAGGACAGACTGTTCACCATCGATGCCATCTGTGATGCCTTCTCCTTAAAAAGAGATGCCTATTACAAATTCCATAAACGATCCGTTATTAAAGAACGAGCCGAAAAGGATGTTGTAGATCTTGTCCGAAAAAGCAGAAGGACACTCCCCAGGGAAGGCACCAGAAAACTGATGAAGTCGCTCCATAACGACTTTGAAAAGCAACACCTGAAAATAGGCAGGGACCGGTTGTTCCATATCCTGAGGGAGAACGGGCTGCTCATAAGGAGAAAGAAGTATTCCTCCAGAACAACGAACTCGCACCACAGGTTCTACAAATATGGGAACATCATAAAAGACCTGAAAATAAATGGACCAAATCAAGTTTGGGCATCGGACATCACCTATATCAGGACCATTGACGGATTCTGTTATCTGGCCCTCATAACCGATATGTATTCAAGGAAAATCGTAGGTTTCGACCTAAGTGACAGCCTTGAGCTGAACGGCTGCGTAAGGGCGCTCAACAAGGCCATTTACAATGCCAAGAACATCAAGCAGCTTATTCATCATTCGGACAGGGGTATTCAATATTGTAGTAATATTTACACCCGAATCTTAAAAAGAAAAAAGATAGAGATCAGTATGACCGAAGAAAACCATTGTTATGAGAACGCTATGGCCGAAAGGGTGAACGGAATACTCAAAGATGAATTCTATCTCGACCAGACCTTTACCAGCGTGGTACACGCCAAAAAAGCGACCAAAAATGCGATCAAATTGTACAACAACAAAAGATTGCATTTATCTTTAGACTATAGAACACCTAATAACGTGCACCAGTATGCCGCTTAAAACTGAATATTAATCTGTAGCCGTATTTTAGGACGTGACATACTTCCAAATTTTAAAACTTCAGGATATATTTTGTAAATAGTAACTTTTAAGTTACCTTTGGGTAATGGAAAAAGTCAGGGAGGTAATCCAATATAAACATTATTTCGAAGAATTCTTGCTGGCCCAACCAAAAAAGGTGCAGGACAAGATATTCAAGGTTATTGATATAATCGAAACGTTCGAAAGGGTTCCCTCCACTTATCTTAAAGCTATAATTGGCACTAACGGACTTTACGAGGCCCGAATTAAATTGGGCTCGGATATTTGGCGAGTGTTCTGCTTTTTTGACAAGGGAAAACTGGTAATCCTGCTGAACGGATTTACCAAGAAAACGCAGAAAACACCGAAAAAAGAAATCGACAAGGCAGTCGGACTAATGAATTCATACTATGAAGACAAAAAAAGATAAAATGGACACCAAAAGCTGGAAGGACATAAAGGACACCGTTTACGGAAAAAAAGGAACGGAACGCAGGGACGGTTTGGAAAGGGATTTTGAATCGTTTAAAATTGGTCTGCTTCTGCGAAATGCCCGGGAGGAAAAAAATCTTACCCAGGAGCAACTTGGCGAACTAGTGGACAAAAAACGGACTTATATCTCACGTGTTGAAAATAACGGGAGCAACCTGACCCTGAAAACACTGTACGAAATCGTGGAAAAGGGACTTGGTGGAAAAGTAACGATTTCGATCGAAGTCTAAAAAGGTACGTGCTACAACACAATGTATAATTAATTGCTGGCGGATTTCTCAAATGGAAATCCAGGCAATCAATTATCTTTAAATAGAAACGGAAAAATGGTTGCCCATTTACCCGCAACTAATCATACATGAACCGTTGTACACCATTAAAAAATGAAAAAATGAAAAGCAAATTAAACACAGTAGATGAGTACATAAAACAAATACCCGGAAATAGAGCACCTGCATTACAAAAGTTAAGACAATTATGCTTGAAGCATCTGCCAGAGCATAAGGAAAGCATGGAATATAAAATGCCATCATATCGACTGAATGACCAAGTCGAGGTGGCTTTTGCCAGCCAGAAACAACATATTTGTGTATATATTCTAAAACATGATGTGATGCTAAACAATAAGGACAGATTAAAGGGTATAAATCATGGAAAGGGATGCATTCGCTACTCAAATCCTGACAAAATTGATTACCAATTGATAACTGACCTTTTGAAACAGACTGTCAAATCAGATTTTTCAATTTGCGAATAATTCAAGCTATGACAACCAACATAAAATTACCATGGCTCAAGCTTTTAGGATGGGCAATACTTATCCACATTATTTTAATTGTATTATCCATTCTTGAAGTAGTAGCCTATTCAACAATAATAAATCCAGGACATGAACAATCATTTTATGAGCAACATGCCCAAACAACTGCCCCATACATTTCTATCATCTTTGGAATTATTTTGTTCTTTTTCATTTCGAGACTGTTAGTCAAAAAAAGATACGACAAAAGACAAGTAATAGCATTGGCACTTCCAATAACTTATATCATCATAGACATAATAATCATGCTTTTATCAAATACTGATTGGGGTCAGCAGTACTTAGCATTCATAGTTTCATTCGTAACAAAAATACTTGCATCGTACATAGGAGCAACAAGCGTTCGGAAAAATGAATAAAAACGGTGTACAACAATGTATATGTGTTCATGTCGGGCAAAAGCCCGCCACGCCACATATACTAACCGTTACCCACAATTTGAAAAAAAAATCGTAACAACCAAAAAAGACCGATATGAAAAACATACTGATTATACTTTTTACAGTCTTTTTGACTTCATTCACATTCGGACAAGAAAAAAGAGTTGTATCAATAATTGATTC
>JBATHI010000565.1:0-8704 GCA_049666645.1 Flavobacteriaceae bacterium
ATTTTAAACATTTTGGCCGTGGTATTGTACCAAAAGGCGCGCCATCCGCTGCGCAACTCCTTAACGAGGTCGAAGGCCGTGGTACCCGTTTGACGGTTGATCAGCTTCACCAAGATTTGACCTTCGGTACGCGTTAATTTTTTCAGTTCTTCTGAAAACTCTTCCTCGATATACTTCTGGACCTTCTTCGTATAACGCCTTTGATGTCGGGGCTTTTTGATTTTGGAAATACTATCGTTCAGTTCAACCAGGCGTTCGGCCGCCAACTTGGCGTAGGGATAGACCTTGATGGTCTTTCGCCTCAATATATAGTAACGCAGTTTTGCATCGTAATCGGAGAACTTTAGATTTCCAAAAACAAAGACCTCGTTCAAGGCAATCGAACTTTTGAAGATGGAATCGCCCTCGATAATGATCATCGATTCGGCCAAAGAGTCGATCGGCTCTTCTTCGACCTGGGACCACAGCAGATTATTGATCGATAGGATCAATCCTAAAAACAAAAGTTTTTTCATCCTCTTCAACATAGCAAAAAGCTCTCCAAAATTAACGATAAATAAGCATGCTTATTATTAAAGATTAGTGAATATTACTAAGTTTGCATCCATAAAATATTGATTATGCCCGATAAGAAGATTCTTACCAAAAAATCGATTGCTTTTTTAGAAAAATATTTGAACAATGCCGCTCCTACGGGTTATGAATGGGAGGGGCAGAAGCTATGGATGGACTACCTGAAACCCTATGTCGACACATTTATAACCGATACTTATGGCTCGGCCGTTGGCGTGATCAATCCCACGGCGAAATTCAAAGTGGTCATAGAAGGGCATTCCGACGAGATTTCATGGTACGTGAACTATATCACCGATGACGGACTGATCTATGTGATCCGCAATGGGGGGAGCGACCACCAGATTGCCCCTTCCAAGTGGGTGAACATACACACCAAAAACGGCATTGTAAAAGGAATTTTTGGGTGGCCTGCCATACATACTAGGGAAGCGGCCAAGGAGGAACCCCCGAAATTAGACAACATCTTTATCGATATCGGGGCAAAGGACAAGGCCGAAGTGGCAAAAATGGGCGTTCATGTTGGCTGTGTGATCACATATCCCGACCAATTCCAAATCTTGAACAAGAACAAATTTGTTTGCCGGGCCATTGATAATCGGGTAGGTGGTTTTATGGTGGCCGAAGTAGGCCGATTGCTTCATGAGAATAAGAAAAAATTACCATTCGGTCTGTACATAACCAATTCGGTTCAGGAGGAAATTGGGCTCCGGGGCGCGGAAATGATTACCCAGACGATCAAACCGAACGTGGCCATCGTTACCGATGTTTGCCATGACACCACCACCCCGATGATCGAAAAGAAAAAACAGGGCCTTACCGAAATTGGGTCCGGACCTGTGATATCCTATGCCCCAGCAGTGCAGAACAAACTAAGGGAACGGATATTGGAAGTGGCCGAAAAGAAAAAAATCCCATTTCAGCGTATGGCATCCTCCCGTCATACGGGCACCGATACGGATGCCTTTGCCTACAGCAATGGCGGTGTCGCTTCTGCCTTGATCTCGTTGCCCCTTCGTTATATGCATACCACGGTGGAAACAGTGCACCAAGACGATGTTGAAAACGTGATCCGATTGATCTATGAAACCTTGCTTACCCTAAAAAGTGGGGAGACCTTTAGCTATTTTGATACCTTGTCCCAAAAGAAATGATCCGGTTGTCCGGTGGATAAATCCCTGGAAGACTTCCCTGTAGCGATCTATTGGGTCTGGAATGGGAAGCGTTAAGGTTTATATTCTCTTGAGAACAAAATGTACCTGATGGATGAACTGATCGACATCTTGGATGACAAAGGAAATCGAACAGGAGCAACGGCGATGAAATCGATGGCACATCGTCAGGGTTTGTTCCACCCCACCGTGCATGTATGGTTCTATAACCAACGCGGACAATTACTGCTCCAGCAAAGGGGGAAAGACAAGGAATCCCATCCGCTGCTTTGGGATGTTTCCGTGGCCGGGCATGTGGGCGCGGGTGAAAACCTTGAAGATTCAGCCCTGCGGGAAGTTTTTGAGGAAATAGGCCTTACCATCGCAAAAGAAGACTTGGAAAAGATAGGGGTATTCAAATCGGTTCAAAAAATAGGCGATACACTGACAGATTGTGAATTCCACCACACTTATTTAAGTGAACTGCGGGTAGCATTGCAACAGCTCAAAAAACAGGACAGTGAGGTAGCCGATCTTGCTTTGGTGCCGCTAAGCAGATTAGCCGAAGAAACCTGGGGCATGGCCAACCCTAAAAAATACGTGCCCCACGGCACCAGCTATTACAAGGCCATCGTTAAAGCCGTAAAAAGCAGATTAAAATAGTTTTAGAAATTCTTCCGGTCGGTCCAAGCTATAAGTCGTTTGGCCTCCCAGTTCCATGTCTTTGACCACAAAGGATCCTTGGGCCAATTCTTCTTCCCCGATCAGGATAACATAAGGCACCTTTCTGTTATGGGCATATTTCATTTGCTTTTGCATCTTGGCATCCGTGGGGTACAAATCGGCCTTTTTACCTGCATTTCTCAGTTTACCCACCAGTTGAAGGGCCACTATCGCTTCTTTTTGACCAAAGTTCACACATAAAACGTCGAGCGAACGCTCAATGGATTCAGGAAAAAGTCCCAATTCTTCCAAAACCAGATAAATACGGTCTAATCCGAAGGAAATCCCCACCCCACTAACATCCTGCAGGCCGAATATTCCCGTGAGATCATCATAGCGACCTCCACCGCCTATGGAACCCATTTCAACGCCCTGCGGGGACGCCACTTCAAAAATTGTCCCCGTGTAATAATTGAGTCCTCTGGCCAAAGTCACATCGATGTTGACTCGGCACGATTTCAATCCCAAGGCCTCCACCGTTGAGCATATGAATTCCATTTCCAAGAGGCCCTTGGTACCCTCTACCGATTCTTTCAGAAACAGTTTCAAGGCTTCCAGCTGCTCTTGATTGCTGCCTTCTAGGGAAAACAACGGACTTGCTATCGCAATGGCCGATTCGGAGATGCCCTTGCCCAACATCTCGGCTATGACACCTTCAACACCTATTTTATCAAGCTTGTCGAGTGCGACCGTAAAATCGACCAATAGATTCTTTGCTCCGATTACTTCGGAAATACCTGAAAGCACCTTGCGGTTATTGAGTTTGATTTTAACCCTAGGCAGGCCGAGTTCCGTA
Organism: Flavobacteriaceae bacterium; assembly: GCA_049666645.1. Lineage (GTDB taxonomy): Bacteria > Bacteroidota > Bacteroidia > Flavobacteriales > Flavobacteriaceae > Pelagihabitans. The sequence continues at coordinate 3,244 of JBATHI010000565.1, forward strand.
AAAACCGCATCATAAAGCTGAATCAATTCAACTTCCTGTAACAGGGAATTCGCCCCGACCACATCGGCATCGCATTGATAAAATTCTCGAAAACGGCCCTTTTGCGGCCTATCTGCCCGCCAAACGGGTTGTATTTGATACCGTTTGAAAGGAAAATTGATCTCGTTTCGGTGCATGACCACGTAGCGCGCAAAAGGTACGGTGAGGTCGTACCTAAGCGCCTTTTCCGAAATCTTGCCCGCAAATGCCAAGGCCTCTTTGGAGCGATAGGTCTGTTCATCGACGGTGCCCAAAAAATCGCCCGAATTCAAAATCCTGAATATCAAACGGTCCCCTTCTTCCCCATACTTGCCCAATAGGGTTTCTGAATTTTCGAAGGAGGGGGTTTCAATGGGCATAAATCCAAAGCGCTCAAAGTGTTTCTTGATCAGCTCGATGATGTAATTTCGTTTGTTGACCTCCGTGGGCGAAAAATCGCGGGTACCTTTAGGCAAGCTTGGTTTTTGAGCCATTTATTTAGAGTCTAAAGCCATTTTCCAGTCGGCGGGTTAATGGTACGCCTGTGTTGATGGATTTCCTGAATTATTGAACAAATATCGGCTTATCCAATCACTTTATCAAACCATGAATACAATTCCCCTTTGGTGATGACCGCGCCTTGTTCGATCAAGGTAAACTTATCGACATTTGGATCGGCAGTATAGGCCTTCGCTGCCGTAAGATATTCCACAAAATCGGATTGCCAATTTTTCTTGAACCAATCGAAACCTATTTTGGTGGTCAGGTCTATATTGGGATTCGACACTTTGACCGATATCAGTTTCATCTGCTTTTTGGTACAATGGAATAAATGCATTTGCTGGGCGGAGAGATTCTCAAGATAAACGACCTTTCCCAGTAGCCCTTCCCAAATCAAATCGCTGAAGACGTCCAGCTCCTGTTCGGCTACCTTGGGCCTTTCGCTTTTGATAAGCTGCCATTCTTTGGCAGTAATCGATTGGGTGGCCAAAAAATTAATGAATTCCTGCTGCAGTTCTTCCAACTGTTCTTTGGTAAGCCTACGATACTTCATTGTTGTGTAAATAATAAGGCCGCACAATTCGTGCGGCCATAACGTTCAACAGTTTGAACCGATCAATTAAAAATATAACGCACCCCTACCTGGGCCCTCCATCGTGAAAGCACACTGCTATTCGCCGTAAAGGTGGCCTGTCTATTGGGGTCAAAGGTATAGGTGGGTGTATTGGTTGCATCAACGCTGACACCCAACAATTGATCAAAAGCTGGCTCCTGAACCACGCCCCAATCCGAATTGATCAGGTTGCCTATGTTCAGGATGTCGATGCTCAACTGGATTTTGTTATTGTCGTTCAGATCGATATCCTGTAGCGCCTTAACATCCCAGCTGCTTCTCCATGGCGCCAAGGCTCCGTAGCGTTCGGCATACTCCCCTCTCCTGTCTTTAAGATAATCATCTTGCTGGATAAAGGCTTCAAATGCCTCTGCCTGTCCGGGACCGCTGAAATTCATTTGCCCCAGTTCCGATGCCGTAGGGATATAGAGCAGATCATTGATACTAGATCCATCATTGTTGATATCACCGCCATAGATATAGTTATAACGGCCACTTTTGGCATATTCAAAGAAGGTGGAAATGGTCGTGCCTGTCTTGAATTCTTTCGAAATTACGCCGATGATCCTATGATTGTCACCATATCGCGAGAAAGACAATACGTCATTGTTGGCATTGCCCACTATGGCATTGCCCGCAAACGCATCACCGGTGATTTCGGCATCGACTGAATTCACCTCCTTCGCGTTCAAGAAACTATAGGCCAGTTGGGCATAAAGCCCGTTATCCCATGTTTTTTGGGCTTTCACGGAAGCATTGAATATCCTCCCCTGATCGGAATTGGTAAATACGTAGGCATTTGTAGGACCTCCGAATATCTGCGATTTGTCGTTATTACTGTATACGGCCCTATTGTCTACCCCGTTAAGCGTGGCGGAAGGCGCTTTTAAGCCCCAGTTTTGCACGTTCGCCGCATTGACATCTTTGGTATAGGCGACATCCGCTGTCAATATCACATCGTTCTCAAGACGTTTGTCCAATCCGATATTGGTACGCCATACCTGTGGCCATTGAAAATCAGGATCTACCAATTGGTAAAAGAAGAAATCGACCCCCTGCACCTGATTTCCGAGCCAAACAAAAGGAAACCGTCCCGTAAAAAGGCCCGAACCTCCCCTCAATTGCATGGTTCTATCATTTTTCATGTCCCAGTTGAACCCTAACCTTGGGGAAATCAACCAATTCGTGCTTGGCAATGTCTCGGAATCAAGAAAAATGCCTTGGTTCGTTTTGGGATCGAAATATTCAATCGAAGGGATGTAGGTGCCCGAAGCACCGCCCTTTCGCTCTATATTTTCCCTGATCTTTTCAGTGGTATCAAAATACAAGGGCCTGTCGAACCTTACACCATAGGTAAGTTTGAAATTTTCCGTGGCATCCCATTGGTCTTGGGCATAGAACGACAATTGGCCAACGTTGGTCTCCGCCAAAGCCCAACCGCCCGGGTTACCGACTCCGTTTGCTTCCAAGGCGTTATAAGCGCCGATCGCATCGTCAAAAGCCTGTTGCAACGCTCCGGAACTGGCGAATGTAGGGAAATCGGCGATGGTGGTCGTTGGAAAGAAAACGCCCTGCGCGCCGTAAGCGCCCAAATTGAACGAGTTGTCAAACTGAAATTTTTCAAAGGAAAACCCGATCGTAAACGTATGGTTCCCCTTGTAAAAGTTAAGGTTATCCGTTATTTGGAATACTTTTTGATCTAGGGTATTGTTGATGGAAAAGGGTTCGTGCCCCGCTATGATATAGCTTGAGGCCCCCGCTGCGTCTAAAATTTGAAGGCTGGGTGCAGGAGTGGAGAATGGGTTTCTAAAATCGTCGAAATGCGTATAGCCGATTTGAAGTTTGTTGCTCGCATCATCTGAAAGGGTGGAATTCAGTTCAAGTTGTACCGACTGTATTTTATTGTTGATTTCGTAACCGGCGTTTTCGAACTGTAAAGTCTGTGTATTGGGGCCCCTAAAGGCAATCGCATTTCTGTTGGCCGGTTTGCCTTTGGAAGCATCCAAGAAATTGTAGATCAAGGCCAGACGGTTGTTATCGTTGATGTTCCAATCCAATTTCACGATACCCTTGGTCGATTGTTGGTCAAAATTAAAACCCTCATATCGCCCGGGGTTATAAAACAAATCATTTCCCTGGGCATCCTGCCCGATCACTACCTGTCGCAAAAGGTTGTCTACCAATTGGAAGTCGGAAACGGTGACCCTCGATTCGTTGATGGCGCCGGATCCCGTATTGGGCACAAATCCGTCGGTTCCCAATTCAGTAAGATCATCTTTCTCAAAATTGACGAAGAAGAACAGCTTGTTCTTCACGATTGGACCACCAATACTTAGTCCATATTGCTTTTGTTCCAGTCCGGTCTTGAAGACCTTGTCTCCGTTGATTTTGCCGCCCGTTAAATCATCGTTCCTAAAAAACCCGTAAACGGTGCCATAAAATTCATTGGTACCGCTTTTGGTCACCGCATTGACCGAAGCGCCTGTAAAGCCTGCCTGTGTTACATCATAAGGGGCCGTGGTCACCTGAATCTGATCGATGGCATCCAATGAAATGGGTTGGGCATTGGTTTGTCCACCCGGTGTTGCTGCATCCAATCCAAAGGGATTGTTGAAAATGGCGCCGTCCAATGAGAAATTATTATACTGGTCGTTCCGACCGCCAAAAGAAAGGCCGGAGGCCCCTGACGACGCAGATGGGTCCAACCTTATGAAATCGCTGGCCGATCTCGAAATCGTCGGCAAACGGGTCAATTCCCGCCTTCCCACACTGGTCTCAGCCCCTGTACGATCGCTTCCGAAGGTCCCGGCCTGATCCGAGGTCACGACCACTTCGTCCAAAGCTTGGGTGGTCGACACCAAGCTAATTTCGATATTGAAGGTTTTGCCCAGGGTCAAAAATACGTCTTGCTGGGTTTCCGTTTTAAAGCCGACATAGGATATGGTAATCTCGTAAGGACCGCCAATTCGGAGGTTCAACATATTGAACCTGCCATCTTCGTTTGTAATGGCTCCATACTTGGTCCCTGTAGGGGTATGAATGGCCACGATATTGGCGCCCAACAATGGTTCGGCACTTTCATCCACGACAACCCCTTTGATATTCGAAGTCGTGGTCTGTGCAATTGTAATCCAGGTGGCCAACAAAAATGACATCACCAAAAGTAAATAGTTCTTCATTTGACGATAAGTTTTATAGGATTGAAAAAGATCTACAAGATAAATAAAAAAAGAGCCATGCACGCATGGCTCTCTTCGATTTTTGATTGTGATGAAGCAGCAATATTATTTTTCTGCCACTACCTCAAAAGTCATGTCTACCACTACCGCTCTGTGCAGTCTGATTTGCGCATTATAAGGCCCGGTGCGCTTAACGGCCCCGCCTTGAATGCTGATGAATTTTTTATCCACTTCATGTCCAGCGGCCAGCAATGCTTCTGCCAGATCACCATTGGTCACTGAACCGAACAATTTATCACCTGCACCCGCTTTGGCTGAAATCTTGATTTCCAATTCTTTGATCGCATTGGCCATTTTGGTAGCTGCATCCACAATCTTCTTTTCTTTGTGGGCACGTTGCTTCAAATTTTCGGCCAAAACTTTTTTTGCCGAAGGGGTTGCCATGGCAGCCATACCGCGAGGTATCAAAAAGTTTCTTCCGTAACCGTTCTTCACATTGACCACATCGTCTTTAAAACCCAAATGCTCTACGTCTTGTTTTAATATAAGTTCCATGATGTTTTTCAGTTTATTTTAATAAATCACCAACATAGGGCATTAAAGCTAAATGGCGCGCCCTCTTAACGGCTTGTGCCACTTTTCTTTGATATTTCAATGAAGTTCCGGTAAGTCTTCTCGGAAGCAATTTTCCTTGTTCGTTCACCAATTTGATCAAAAAGTCAGCATCCTTGTAATCGATGTACTTGATTCCCGATTTTTTGAAGCGGCAGTATTTCTTTTTGGTGTTGGTTTCGATATTGAGCGGGGTCAAATACCTGATCTCCCCGTCTTTCTTTCCTTTTGCTTGTTGTTCTATTGTTGACATACCTTATGCTTTAGCTTTGTTCCTGGTTCTTCTTTTTTCCGCCCACGCTATGGCGTGTTTATCCAATTTTACGGTTAGAAAGCGCATGATACGCTCATCCCTTCGGAACTCTTGCTCATACGGAGCAATGACCTCGCCAGGACCGGCAAACTCGAACAAATGGTAAAAACCACTTTTTTTGTGCTGAATAGGGTATGCCAATTTCTTTAGGCCCCAATTTTCTTTGGAGACCATTTTGGCTCCATTCTTAATTAAGAAATCCTCGAATTTCTTAACTGTTTCCTC
>JBATHI010000566.1:0-11829 GCA_049666645.1 Flavobacteriaceae bacterium
ACTGAACCTAGTCCAACTCCGTATAGTAAATTTCCAATTTCAACTTCTTATCCTCATTTTGGGATTCGACATTGCTGCCAAAAAGCACGGTGCTCAATGGGGTCAGGGTTGAAATAAGGGGGAGTTCTTTTTCCACATCATTGGCCAGCATGGCATTAAGGGTTGACAACCTCGAAATATCGGTCGTCAGGGTGAGGCCCAAAGTGACGTTATCGGCATCCCTGACAATCATATTGTTGATGTGGTCGGTAATTTTTACGGTATATTTAATTCCTTTACCATCGGTCTTTTGCACGATGCCGTCATAATTGAGAAAGCTTCCAAAAAGATCTTGTGTAATGGTCGTTTCAGTGGTAAAATTGATTAGGGGGGCGCCTGTCTCCGTGTCGTAAAGATAGAGTCTTGGGGGGTCGATGATACTACCGCTGGCATCGAGCATTTCCCTGTCGACGTAAAAAACCAGATTGGCCTCATTGATGATCCAATTGTTGGCTTTGATCTGGTTGATGATATCCAGACCATTGTCGGCATCAAAAAGATTTATTTCAGCATAGGTTCCCGCGCCGCCTTTCAAGTAGATCCTGGATGCATTTTGATCGGTATCCAGATTATCCGCTATGGGTTGGGGCAGCGCCTCATTGTTAAAGGTGTTCACCGCATTGCCATTCACCGTTTGGCCTTGAATTTGCAAAAGGTTCATCACGAAATCATTTTGGGCGGTTTCTATGGTGTCATCCGATGGGTCGCTGGTGGTGGTATTCACATTTACCTTCTGGTATTCATAGGTGATGGTCAATCGGGCCTGTGCAATATCGAAAAGGAATAGCAATTCCTCGTCGGTTGGTGTCACGGTGAGGTGTATTCCTCTAAGATATTCAGTAAAATTGGTTTGGCTGAGCAGTTCCTGGCTTCCTTCCATATCCAAGATGTTCCTTTGGAAAAAATCGGCGTCCAAGGGTACCTTGATTCCGGGGTTAACCGCATCAAAATCTTCCGATTCGTCCACGTCTACCGTTTCAGGGTTATCTACCTTTGGCGTCAAAATCTGCAGATCGCTGATGGTGAGTTCCCCATCAAACAAAACCTCCCCTACAAAAACAGGGCTGAACTGCTGGGAAGAAAAATATTCCTGAGCCTGTTGAAAATTGGTGTTGGGATCCAGGTTCCTCAAGTAATAGGTCGACTGTTCGACCTTCAACCTGAAGGGCGCTTCACGATTGCCATAAATACTGTCGATATCGATTTTCTTTGGGAATTTGTTCTTGGGCGTATCGGTATCGGTATCATCGTTGATGCCATCCCCATCGGTATCGGGGTTCAAGGGATTGGTGACGTTCAACTTTTCCTGATTGTCGGAAATACCATCACCATCGGTATCGCTATTGGCATCATTGGGGTCTATATCGAAGGCGTTGTCAACCCCGTCGTTATCGGTGTCGCGTTGCACATTCGTTTTGGTAAGGTATGGAATGTATAGGAATACTTCCTTGATTACCTCATTTTCCTGAATCGTGGTAGGAATATCATCGGTATCGCCTTCGTCCTCAATTTTTTGCGAGTACAGCCCAAAAATCGGGTTGGCCTGTGAGAGCAACAATTGGGAAGTGATCTGGGCTTCGGTTTTGCCGTAAATCGGGTCATTGTACAGTCCCAATTGATAGATGGGCAGTTTATTGGTCTGTACCGCCTCTATTTTTTTGTTAAATGCAAAAACATCATAAACCTGCTTGTTGGTTGAAAACGGCTCACTACCAATGACGCTCGCACCTAGGGTGGTCAGATCATCGTTGCAGGAAACAACAGCCAGGACGAGCAAGAGACCAGCCATGGCGGGGATTTTGAATCTATTCAACAAAATCATTTGGGTTATTTTAAAACTTCTTTGATATAAAAGTTGGTATAGGCTTCCTCAAATTCTTGTAAGGGAACATAGGGCAATACCGGTACTTGAAGGTTGGCAATGTATGTGGACAATTCCTCGGAAATATCCTCAGCGGCTAAAATAACCGCATCGGAAAAATCTACGGCTACTTTTAACAAATTATTATAGTTGGGTTCGGAAAGACTTGCGATACTTTCTTCGGGAATACCGTCAAAAGCGATTTTTTTGACCATGCCCTTATCGAGCTCCCCATCGAAGGATTTTTTATAAACAGAAGTCACGATCTTGCTGTCTGCGAACAGGGGTTCGTCTGCATAATACTTCCTGAGGTATAAAGGTAAAAGGGAAGCCAACCAGCCATGTACATGGATGATATCCGGGTTCCAGTTCAACTTCTTCACCGTTTCAACAACACCTTTCGCAAAAAAAATGGCACGTTGGTCATTGTCGGGAAAAAGATTCCCCTGTTCATCGGTAAAGGTCGATTTCCTTTTAAAGTATTCATCATTATCGATAAAGTATACCTGGATTCGCTCCCTGGGAATGGAGGCTACCTTAATGATCAATGGCATGTCCATATCGTTGATGACCAAATTCATTCCCGACAGCCGAATCACTTCATGAAGTTGATGCCTTCGTTCGTTGATGTTTCCGTAGCGCGGCATAAAAATCCTGATCTGGCCTCCTTTGCTGTTGACCATCCTCGGTGTTTCATAAGACATTAAGGAAACTTCGTTCTCTGGAAGGTACGGGACTAATTCTGAAGATACGAACAATATCTTTTTGCCATTCATAAATGCTGTGTTGCGTTATTCGTGCAAACGAAAGTGCAAAATTACAAAAATTATACAGATTAGCCGTATTTGTAGTAAGTTTGCTCGCTTTTAAATTAGAGCGATGCCCTTATTCGAGACCGAAAAAGACTTGAGATCAAGGTTGGATGCCTTTGATGGTCAAGGACATCTTGCCTTGGTTCCTACCATGGGGGCGCTTCATCTCGGTCATATCGCATTGGTAGAAAAAGCCCTTGACGAAAATGAAAACGTGGTCGTAAGTATCTTCGTGAACCCGACACAATTTAACAATAAGGAAGACCTAAAAAAGTATCCAAAGACTTTGGCCGCAGATATGGCCCTGTTGCATGGCATTTCTAAAAAACTGCTCATTTTTGCGCCTACGATCAAGGAGGTGTACGGACGCGATATCACCTCAAAATTATATGATTTCGAGGGCCTCGATCGGGTCATGGAAGGCGCCTTTAGGGAAGGCCATTTTAATGGTGTGGGTACCGTAGTGGAAGCCTTGTTCAATATGGTTGGGCCCGATAGGGCCTATTTTGGGGAAAAAGACTTTCAGCAATTACAGATCATTAAAAAATTGGTGGAAAGGAAACGGTTGCCGGTTGAAATCATTGGTTGTCCGATAGTCAGGGAATCGAACGGACTAGCAATGAGTTCGAGGAACGAACGTTTGTCGCGCAACCTAAGGAATGAGGCTTCATTTATTTATAAAACCCTCCTGGGCGCGAAGCAAAAATTTGGCACGAAAAGTGCTCGTTTTGTGACCGATTGGGTGAAGGGTCAATTTGAAAAACAGGCCCGTTTAGAATTGGAATATATTCAGATAGCCGATGTTGAAACCCTCTCTCCGGTCGAAAGAAAAAAAAAGAATATAAAATACAGGGCTTTTGTTGCGGTTTACGCCGAAGGCGTTAGGCTCATAGACAACATCGCTTTGAATTAATTAAATTTGTGCCATGCAAATTCAAGTAGTAAAATCGAAGCTCCACAGGGTAAAGGTTACCGGGGCCGACCTCAATTATATAGGTAGCATCACCATAGATGAAGATCTAATGGACGCAGCCAACCTGGTCAATGGCGAAAAAGTACAGATCGTCAACAACAACAATGGGGAACGTTTGGAGACCTATATCATCCCGGGGGCCAGGGGCAGCGGGGAAATTACCCTTAACGGCGCTGCCGCGCGTAAAGTAGCCGTTGGCGATGTTCTTATCATAATCGCCTATGCCTGGATGGGTTATGAAGAAGCCAAAAAATTCAACCCATCTTTGGTATTTCCCAATGAGGCTAACAATCTGTTACAATAAAATTGGCCGGACGAACAAAAAAAATACTTAAAACTGCGCTCCCGATCCTACTGGGCATCTTTTTGGTCTTGTTTTCCTATTATAACACCTCTAGTGAAGACCGTGCACAGATCGTTTTCTATATCAAGGAAGCGGACCTGTTTTGGGTGGGGATATCCGTGCTGTTGGGTATTTTAGGGCATGTTTCGCGGGCCATCCGTTGGAATTTTCTTTTAGAACCCCTAGGCTACAAGCCCAAAATTAGAAATAACATTCTTATTATTTTAATGGCCTATTTTGCCAACTTGGGCATTCCGCGTACGGGTGAGTTTTTGAGGGCCACGGCCCTTACGACCTATGAGGGCGTGCCCTTTGGAAAAGGTTTTGGAACCATCGTTACCGAGCGGGTCGTTGATGTGATCATGCTCATGCTCATCATCATGGTCACCCTTATATTGCAAACCGATATCATCCTCGCTTTCTTTATGGAAAGGGGTGTCAATTTTGGTGGAATAGCCCTATTGTTGGGCGGAGGATTACTGGGCTTCTTCCTCTTTATGGCATTTGTAAAAAAATCGAACCACAATATCGCCGTTAAAACGAAAAAATTCATCAAAGGGCTGTTCGATGGGGTTTTCAGTATTTTTAAAATGAAGCACAAATGGGCATTTGTATTGCACACCATCTTGATCTGGGGCTGCTACATCGGCATGTTGTGGGTAATCAAATATACGGTGCCGGAAACCTTGGGACTCTCGTTAGGGGCACTCCTGGTCGCCTTTGTGGCCGGGGCCTTTGCCATGGCGACCACCAATGGCGGAATTGGACTCTACCCCATAGCGGTGAGCAAGGCGCTCGCCATTTATGGCATCAGTACGGTATCCGGAGATGCTTTTGGCTGGATCATGTGGATTTCACAGACCCTTATGATCGTGGTATTCGGTGCAATATCCTTCCTATTATTGCCGTTATGGAACAAAGAGAAATAATTCTCCTAACCAACCAATCGGCAAACCATGCGACATCCCCTTACCTTATTTGGCCTGTTCCTGTGCCTAACGATCAACGCCCAGGTCTCCCAAGAAATCTTCGAATCCTTTAAACTACAGGAGCGCAGGGACGTACGCTATTATTTTCCGGAAGACTATGATAAGGAAAAGAAATATCCGCTGACGGTAGTACTGGATGCCGAATTCCTGTTTGATCAAGTGGTCGCCAATGCCAAATTTTACAGCAAGTTCCATGGTATGCCCGAAATGATCATCGTGGGTATCGAACAAGGAAAAAACGGCCTTCGATTTGAAGATTGTGCCTACGATGAGGGGAACGGATTGCCCGCGGAAAAAGCACAGAAATTTTTTGAGTTCCTGGGCATGGAAATTATACCCTATTTGGATTTGAACTACAATACAGCTCCTTTTAAGATGGTCGTTGGCTACGATATTACGGCCAATTTCGAAAATTATTGGCTCTTCAAGGAGACCCCACTATTTAATGCCTATATCAACATTTCGCCTACCCTTGCTCCGGAAATGGAAACCCGTGTGCCCGAACGTCTGGCGGCCATCGATAAAAAGCTTTTTTATCAGCTTATTGTGGAAGGGGAGAAAAACAACAACACGGCCCGTATCCTGGAAATGGACAAGGCCATAAAGGCTTTGGACAAAGAATCGTTGCATTACTTCTTTGAAAAATATGAAGCTGCAGACCATATCTCCGTCGCGACCTATGGTATCGGAAGGGCCTTTGACAATATTTTTGGCATGTTCAAACCCATTAGCCAAAAGGAATACAAGGAGGAAATTCTTACTGCCGAGGGGCCCGTTTTTAAATATTTGGAAGACAAATACCAATACATTGAGGACCTATTCGGTTTTGAGAAGGCGATGGACCTCAACGATGTGATGGCCATCTATGCCGGAATCAGAAAAAAAGAAGACTTTGAATCTTTGAAACCGCTATCGGACCTATGCAAAAGTGCTTTCCCCAATACCATGCTCGGCTTTTATTTTGAAGGGGAGTATTACGAGCAGATAGGCGAGCCCAAAAAAGCGCTCAAAACCTTTGAAAAATCGTTCGGAATGGAAGAGATCGATTTCCTGACCAAGGATATGGCGTTGGAAAAAATCGATGCCCTGAAAGCCGACTTCGGTTTTTAAAGCCATCATTGGCCAATCATTCCTTCATTCACTGATTTAAGCATTGGCCGATTTCGTCAGGCAATGGAGACTGCCTTTTTAAACGCTATCTCCCTAGAATCAACCTAAAAAGATTTTGAAACCCGGTCGAATCGGTCCTTTCAAGGTTTCCGTCAACCGATTATTCAGCCATCCAGCCCATTCAACCATCCTGCAGCTTATAAAACTTTGGTTTATCTTTGCCCATCATAAATTCGGGCAATGGCCAAAACCAAAACAGCTTTTTTTTGTCAAAACTGCGGTACCCAATATGCCAAATGGGTAGGGCAATGCCCGGCTTGTAAGGAATGGAATACTTTGGTGGAGGAGGTCATCCATAAAGAGGAAAAACCTACATGGAACATCACTTCAAAGGCCTCTAAAAGAATTTCGAAACCTTTGCCAATCAACGAAATAAGTACGGAGAAGGAACAGCGCATCGATACCTTTGACCAAGAATTCAACCGGGTTTTAGGGGGAGGTCTGGTACCGGGTTCGTTGGTGCTTTTGGGCGGTGAACCAGGTGTAGGCAAAAGCACCTTATTGCTGCAGATCGCGCTTAAGCTCCCATACCGTACCCTTTATGTTTCAGGCGAAGAAAGCCAAAAACAGATCAAGATGAGGGCCGATCGCATTTTTCCGGATAGCGGTACCTGCCTGATCCTTACGGAAACCAAAACACAACAGATCTTCCAACAGATCGAGGCCACCGAACCCGATATCGTTGTCATCGATTCCATACAAACCCTGCACTCCGATTATATCGAATCGGCAGCCGGGAGCATTTCCCAAATCCGGGAATGTACGGCAGAGTTGATCAAGTTTGCCAAAGAAACCAATACGCCCGTGATCTTGATCGGACATATCACCAAAGATGGCACCCTGGCCGGACCTAAGATCCTTGAACATATGGTAGATACCGTATTGCAATTCGAAGGAGATCGAAACTATGTCTACCGCATATTGCGCGCACTGAAAAACCGCTTTGGATCCACTGCGGAGCTGGGTATCTACGAAATGCAAGGGGGCGGACTTCGACAGGTGAACAATCCCTCGGAAATTTTGATCTCTAAAAACGATGAAGGCCTGAGCGGCACTGCAATCGCATCAACCATTGAAGGGATGCGGCCCTTGATGATCGAGATCCAAGCACTGGTGAGTTCGGCGGTTTATGGCACGCCACAAAGATCGACCACGGGATATAATGCCAAACGTTTAAACATGCTCTTGGCGGTACTCGAGAAACGCGCCGGTTTCAAATTGGGCGCGAAGGATGTGTTTCTCAACATAACCGGAGGAATTTCGGTAGACGACCCTGCCATCGATCTCGCGGTGATCGCCTCGATACTTTCAAGTAACGAAGATATCGCCATTGACAAGGGCATCTGTTTTGCCGCTGAAATTGGATTGGCAGGGGAAATTAGGCCCGTGCAAAGAGTGGATCAAAGGATTATGGAAGCAGAAAAATTGGGGTTTAGCACAATTTATGTCTCCAAGAACAACAAAATCGGCCTTAAAAATACCACCATCAGCGTTCAAAGGGTAGCAAGAATTGAGGACGTTATCGAACGCTTGTTCGACTAGCCATTTAAGGTGCAGGATCTGGGATGGCGTTATGGATCTGTTCGATGCCCTGCAATACCGCCTCGCTTAACTCAATATTGATGCTGTCGATATTTTCCTTCAGTTGTTCCATACTGGTCGCACCGATGATGTTGCTGGTGAGGAAAGGCCTTGAATTCACAAAAGCCAAAGCCATTTGGGCCAATGAAAGATTATTGGCCGAAGCCAGTTCTTGATATTGCTGGGTAGCCTCTACAGCAGTCGCTCCACTATACCGGGTATAGCCGGGAAAAAGACTTATACGTGATCTTTCGGGCATTTGATTTTCCAAATATTTACCACTCAATACCCCAAAACCGAGTGGGGAATAAGCGAGCAGCCCAATTTTTTCCCGGTGCGAAACCTCTGCATTGCCTACTTCGAAGAGACGGTTCAACAAGCTGTATGGATTTTGAATGGTGATCATTCTCGGGAGGTCGGGGTGCACCTTGCTCTCTTCAAGATACCGCATCACGCCCCAAGGCGTTTCATTTGAAAGTCCGACATGCCTGATCTTGCCTTCGCCAATCAAGTCCCTCAACGTTTCCAATATCTGATGGATGTTGTCTTCCCAATAATCGGAAATACTTTGTTTATAACCCCGTTTCCCAAAATAATTGGTGTTTCTGTCCGGCCAATGCAGTTGGTAGAGGTCGATATAATCGGTCTGTAACCGTTGCAAACTACCTTCAACGGCTTCCGTTATGGAGGCCCTCGTAATACCCGTGGTGCGTATGAATTTTGTGAATTCCGCCTTTCCGGCAATCTTGGAAGCCAAAACTACAGTGTCTCGATTGCCTCTTTTTTTGAACCAAGTGCCAATGATCTTTTCGGTAACGGCATATCGGTCGGGATGCGCAGGAATGGGATACAGTTCGGCAGTGTCGAAAAAATTGATGCCTTGGTCCAGGGCATAGTCCATTTGCTCATGGCCTTCCATTTCCGTATTCTGGTTTCCCCAGGTCATGGTGCCCAAACAAATTTTACTTACTTCAATGTCGGTATAGGGGAGTTTGGTATAATTCATGGCGATGGGCGACTATTGAATTGAAAGGTGCAAATTTACAAATTATATCCCCATTGCATTTTTTATGAACCGTTTATTGTTCCAGTTCCACCAAGATGGGGCAATGATCGCTATGTTTGGCTTCCGAAAGGATAATCGATCGCTTGAGCCTTTTTGCAAGGGGCCGGCTTACCATCCCATAATCCAAGCGCCAACCCTTATTATTGTTTCTGGAATTCGCCCGATAGCTCCACCAGGTGTATTGATGGGGCTCCTTGTTGAAATATCGGAAGCTGTCGACAAAGCCATTATCGATGAAGGCCCCTATCCAGTCCCTTTCCACCGGAAGAAAACCGGAGACATTTTTATTCCTTACCGGATCATGAATATCGATGGCCTGATGGCAAATGTTGTAATCGCCCAAAATGATAAGGTTGGGGCGTGTTTCCTTCAGCGAATCTATATATTCTTGAAAATCGGCCATATATTGAAGCTTGTGGTCGAGACGGTCCAGGTTGGTTCCCGAGGGAAGATACAGGCTCATGATGGAAACATCGCCGAAATCGGCCCTGATGTTCCTCCCTTCAAAATCCATATAATCGATTCCCGTGCCAAATTCTATATGATCTGGGGGCGTTTTGGCCAAAATCGCAACGCCGCTATAGCCTTTTTTTTGCGCGCTGTACCAGTAATGGTGGGCGTAACCGGCCCGTTCGAATAGCGAAAGCTCCAATTGGTCTTCCTGTGCCTTGATCTCTTGAAGACACACCACATCGGGGTCGACGATCTGCAACCACTCCAAGAAGCCTTTTCCCATGGCGGCCCGAATACCATTCACGTTATACGATACGATCTTCATTTTTCTTTTGGCCAAAAATAACCAAAACCACTTGATAAGCCCGTTCCAAAACGATTGAAATCGAACGAAATATAATTCTGGTACAACCTTTGGTAGGTTATTACCAAGCAGGTAAATATATATGAAATGAAAAAAGCAATCACGTTTTTGTTGTTGGGCATGATGGCCCAATGGTCATACGCCCAGGCCTATCCAAGATTTGGGAACGAACATGAGGTCAAATTCAATATTGGCCTATTTTTGGCCACCAACACCGTGGAAGGCTCCTATGAGTATTACTTTAGCGAAGATACCAGTATCGGCGGCACCTTATATTTCGATAATATCGCCGACGACTACAACGGCAATTTTGGGATTGGCCCCAACTTCAGGGCCTATTTCGGTTATCTCCCAAGGAGCGGTTTCTTTGCGGAGGCCTTCGGTTTGTATTACAAAGGAAGGAGAAACATAGAACCCAATGCCGACCCTATAGACCGCAATTTCAACACCATGGCACTCGGACTGGGCGTAGGTAAGAAATGGGTGACCCGAAATGAAAAATTCACCTTGGAGGTCAACGGGGGGCTTGGCCGCAATATCAATCAAGAGGCCTTTCAAGATCTGTTTATCTTCCGTGCGGGTTTTTCCATGGGGTTCCGGTTTTAACACATTCCCCGATCGAATGCATGAAGTAATAAATCATTCATAAAAGAACGCCGCTATCAAAAGGATAGCTATCTTCCCTACCAACTTTTAATTTTTGGCCATGAAAAAACGAGGGGTGTCATTTTTATTATTGTTATCGGTTTTAATGGGATGGTCCCAGGATATGGGCGATAATTCCCAACCTTCCCATGAAATGAAGATCAATGCGTTTAATTTGATCGCTTTTACTTTTCTCGATTTATCCTATGAAACCTTGCTGAACGAAGAAGCTTCCCTTGGGGTGGGCATTCTTTTCAACTTGGGATCTGATGACGAGATATTCGACGAAATAAGGGATTTTTCGATAACCCCATACTACAGGCAATACTTTTCCAAAAAGTATGCGGAAGGATTTTTTGTAGAAGGATTCGGAATGATCAATTCAGGCCGACAAGTCGATTATTTTTCAGATTTTGAACAGACCCAACCTATTGAGGGGGAAAGTTTTACCGATTTTGCCCTAGGTATTTCGGTAGGGGGCAAATTTGTCTCCCCAAGGGGTTTTGTGGTGGAACTCTATACCGGTCTAGGACGTAACCTACTTGGTTCGGAATATGCCCCAGATGTAGTCAGTCGTGGGGGAATTTCGCTGGGATACCGATTTTAAATCCTATTTTTAGGGCCTCAAAAAATCCGAATGAAACCTCTTTTTTTCCCAATTTCCTTTTTGTTCTTTTCTTCAATCATTTTTGCACAGGAAGGCGTACAAAATGACAGCATCACCCAACTCGACGAAGTGATTCTGCTCGATGCCCTTAAGACCAGGAATGCCCCTGGTATCGTAGCTTCGGATGTTATTGGGGCAAAGGTATTCCAGAATTACAGTCCGGTCGATATGGTCAGCGCCATCAATCAAATCCCCGGGGTATACGTGCTCTCGGGCGCATTGAACACCAATCGCATCACCATCCGCGGGGTCGGGGCCCGTACCCTTTTTGGCACGGACAAGCTTCGAATGTATTACAATGACATTCCAGTGACCGATGGCACCGGGTCCTCTACGATCGAAGCCTATGATCTGGAAAATCTGAGCCAGATCGAAGTCATTAAGGGACCGAAGGGCACTACGTATGGCGCCAATTTGGGCGGGGCGATCATTTTAACGCCCAAGGAAGCCCTCGGCATCACCACGACTTTTTGGAACAATTTCACGGTGGGTTCCTACGGATTGATCAAAAATAATTTTTCCTTTAACCAAAACGATGGCAAGCTACGTGTAGGGCTTCAATACGGCCACCTGGAAACCAATGGCTATCGAGAAAACAATCGATTCGAACGGGATGGGATGCTCCTGAACGCCTCTTACCGATTCAGCCCCAAAGACAAACTGGCCCTATTGGTGAACCACATCGATTATTCGGCCCAGATCCCAAGTTCCTTGGGAGCGACCGCCTTTGCGGAAAATCCACGACAGGCGGCTTTTACCTGGAAGGCCGCCCAAGGCTATGAGGCCAATAGCTATACCCTATTGGGGCTGAATCATGAACACCGGTTCAACGAAAACCTTAAAAACAGCAGCAGTATCTTCTATAC
>JBATHI010000567.1:0-8553 GCA_049666645.1 Flavobacteriaceae bacterium
CCTTGAAAGTGGCCTCCACCTTGAAGGTTTGGGAGCGTTCGTCCTTGCGCGGGTAAATCTTGCTGAGGATGGCTTCAAAGACGCGATTATTGTAAGCATCCAAGGTGACCAATGCTTTTTGCCCCAATCGCAGTTTTACGATGTCGATTTCGTCTACCAATAGTTCGATCACGAAGATTTCCGCACTGCCCACCGCAGCCAAGGGTTCCATGGTGCTTACCAGTTCGCCGGGATTTTTGTAAAGGGCATATACCTTGCCATCGATCTTGCTGCGCACCGTAAAATCCTTGGTCGAAATCATGGAGGTCTTATAGTTGTTTTCCGCTTGTTCCACCTGGGTGGCCAATTCGCGTTTCGTACGGTCATACTTGCTTTTGAGAAGGCTTAAGCGATTCTCGGAAAGTTCATAGGCCAGTTTGCGATTGTCGAATTCGACCTTGGATCCGATATTTTGGTCCCAGAGTCTTTTTTGTCGATAATAATTGATCGAATCATTGTTGAGATTCAATGCGGCCGCCTGGATCTCATCCTCAAGTTCCCCTAAAATGGCAGCACGGCCTTCATAGTTTTCCTTGGCCAAATTTAGCGCCAACCTTGCGTTGTCGGTGTTGAGTTTGGGGGCAGTGTTGATGATTTGAAGAATGGCATCGCCTTTTTTCACTATTGCCCCTTCCTCCACTAGATTGCGGTCTAAAATACCCGCTACCGCCGCATAGGCCTGATAAAGGCTATCGGGCTGTATGGTCGCGGAAGAATATACCGATTCGGTAAGCATGGTTGTTTCCGGAAAGATCTTCTCTTGTTGCTCCGAGCAGGCACTCGTTATCAAAACAAGAAAAAATAGGATGCAAACGTTCTTCATGCCGATTTTGATTACGTTGGGCAAAAATATACTGAAAATCCGGTTCGGACCTATGAGATATGTCATGATTCTTCAATGGCGCCCCATTTAAAGGGGCGCAACTGATGCAGGTCATTTCTTTGCCCCTGACCTTTGGCTTATCTTTTGGGAACTTTAAAACCATATTGTCATGAAACCGATGTTCCTGGTACCACTACTGTTCTTGCCTTTGATTTTCAACGCCCAAAAAATGGCTAAGGATGTAATCACCATCAAGGGGGAACAAAAAGATGATATCTATGTGGCCGGGGGAACCGTAAAGTTGAATACCCCGATTCATGGCGATGCCGTTCTTGCCGGGGGCACGATCATGGTGAACGATTCTGTAAAACAGGATCTGGTGGTTGCGGGAGGTGAAGTTTCGGTACATGGCTACATTGGAGATGACATACGTGCAGGGGGCGGCCGACTGACGATCGACTCGGAAATAGGGGATGATGTGATTATCGCGGGTGGGGAGGTCTTTATAGGCAAGAATGCCGTTATCCATGGCAATGTAATCAACTTTTCCGGGGACATTTCGATGGACGGGATGGTCATGGGAAAACTAAAATCTTATTCCGGGGACCTGAAAATCAATGGCAAGGTGGCACAGGGAATCGAACTCTATGGCGCAAATATTGAAGTAAATGGGGAAATAAGGGGCCCTACCAAAATGGTCGCGGAAAAGATCGCCATCGGGGAGGATGCACAATTTTATGGTGACATTGTGTATTGGTCTGATCAAGGGGAAGTCGATTTTAAGAATTCCCTGAAAAGTGGAGTGGCCTCTTTTGATGACAATTTAAGGGCAGACAATGATGGGTTCCCTTGGAAGGGGATGGGCATCGCGGCCCTTGGGTTCTGGCTCTATTACCTTGTTTCAGCCTTGTTGATCTTGGTTTTGTTGAATTTCGCTTTCGGAAAGCCGTTCTCCGGGATGGCCCAATATTTTCAAAAATTCCCGATCAATGGTTTGGGCTATGGCCTCCTCTATGTTTTTGGGGTTCCGATCATTATTTTGATCAGTTTTTTGATTATTGTTGGAATTCCCTTGGGCCTGTTTTTAGGCGCGGTATACCTCTTCAGTTTGTTGTTCGGACACTTGTTCACGGCTCTTTTGATCAGTCATTACTTCAATGACAGGTCGGGCAGGTCATGGAATTTCTGGAGCGTGGTATTCCTGGCCCTCGCCATTGCCGCGACCCTTCGTTTGCTGACCCTGATTCCTTTTTTGGGCATATTGATATCCATTTTGGTGATCGCCACGGGCTATGGCCTGATCGCGCTGTGGTGGTTGGATCAAAGAAAAAAGTTAAAACCGGCTTGATCATGGCATCTTCGAACCAAACGGCCAAGCAAGTGGCCATCAGCTGGGACAATCTTACCTTGAACGGCAATTTAGGCGTTCCAAAAACGGCAGCGGGACTTGTTATTTTTTCACATGGCAGTGGAAGCAGCCGTCTGAGCCCAAGAAATAATTTTGTTGCAGAAGTACTGCAGGAAAGTGGCATGGCCACCTTGTTGTTCGACCTGTTGACCGAAGCGGAAGACCAGATCTATGCCAATAGGTTCAATATCGATCTGCTGACCCTGCGTTTGATCGAGGTGACCCATTGGGTGGGGCAGCAGCAAGGGCTAAAGCACCTGCCGATCGGTTATTTTGGGGCGAGTACCGGGGCGGCGTCGGCCTTGAGGGCCGCTGCCTATTTCGGGAAAGATGTCGGGGCCGTGGTCTCAAGGGGAGGCAGGCCCGATATGGCCATGAAGGAACTGAACAAAGTCACCGCCCCGACCCTCTTGATCGTGGGCGGATGGGACGAGCAGGTCATCGAACTCAATGAAATGGCCTTTCAGCAATTGAAATGCGAGCGAAAATTGGAGATCGTGCCCGAAGCCACGCTCCTTTTCGAGGAACCTGGGAAATTGGCCATCGTGGCACAACATTCGGCAAATTGGTTTTCAAAATGGCTTATAAACCTTAAAACAAGCAACAATGTTTAAAGATCGGATCGATGCCGGGAACCAGCTGGCCGAAAGACTGGCAGAATACAAGACTAAGAACGTGGTCGTTTTGGCCATCCCGAGAGGGGGGCTCCCCATTGGGGCCATTGTGGCCAAGGCCTTAAAGGCGCCATTGGATGTTGCTCTTTCAAAAAAAATAGGGCATCCCTTCCATAAAGAATACGCCATCGGGGCGGTAAGTATGGAAGATATTATCCTTTCCGATGCCAATGGGATCTCCAAAGAATATCTTGAGGAAGAAACCGCCCGTATCAGAAAAAAGCTGAAGGAACGTCAAGAGCAATATTATCAAAACAGGGGACCGCAACCCTTGAAGGGAAAGACCGTAATCATCATCGATGATGGCATTGCTACAGGGAATACCCTTTTGGTAACCGTAGATCTGGTGAGCCACCGGAAACCCGAAAAGATCATCGTTGCGATTCCGGTAGCGCCCGAGTCGGGCATCCTGAAACTAAAGGGCAATCCCAATGTTGACGAAGTGATCTGTTTGCAGGTGCCCTATCACTTTCAGGCGGTGGGCCAATTCTATGAAGCTTTTGAACAGGTTTCCGACCAAGAGGCCATACGCATTCTTGAAGAAACCAATTCGGTCAACCTTTGATCACGGCCAAAGGCCTTAATTTTGCCACTTTTTTGGCAATGCCCGATCGACTTATGGTTTCGACCACCAGGTTCACATCTTTATAGGCGACGGGGGCCTCTTCCGCGATGCCCTTAAAGGACCCGGCTTCAACATAGATCCCGCGATCTCTCAGCTGCTGTTTCAGTACGGGGGCATTGACCTGTTTTTTGGCCGCGGTTCTCGACAAACGCCTGCCCGCGCCATGGCAACAAGATCCAAAGGCGATATCATGGCTTTTTTCGGCCCCGGCAAGGATATAGGAACAAGTGCCCATACTCCCTGGAATGATCACAGGCTGGCCCACGGCCCGGTAGGCCATGGGCAATTCCCCGAATCCCGGTCCGAAGGCCCTGGTCGCCCCTTTGCGGTGCACGATCAGCCGTTGTCCCACACCATCGATCGTATGTTCCTCTATTTTTGCGATGTTATGGGCCACATCGTACATCAACCGCAAGGGTTCCGCCCCCTTTCCAAAAACGTCTTTCCAAGCGGTCCTGGCTTCCCAAGAGATCACTTCCCGGTTGCACCAGGCATAGTTCGCCGCGGCGCACATGGCCTTGTAATAGGCCTGGCCCTCTTTGGAATTGAAAGGAACACAGGCCAATTCACGATCGGGCAGCACAATACCGTATTGCGGCATCACGGCCATCATTTGACGGATATGGTCGGTGGCCACCTGATGGCCGAGGCCACGGGAGCCGGTATGGATCAAGATTACGATTTGCCCTGTTCGAAGTCCATATTGCGCTGCGATCGAAGCATCATGGATTTCCTCGATATGGTCGACTTCCACAAAATGGTTGCCCGAACCGATGGTACCCAACTGGTCGGCCCCTCTTTTTTTCGCCATTGCGGAAACGTGGTTTGGATCGGCATCCTTTAATTTTCCGTTGCTTTCGATAAAGGCCAGATCCTCTCTCGACCCATAGCCATTTTCCACGGCCCATTCGGCCCCTTTTTCCAACACACTGTCGAGCTGCTGGGCATTCAAAACAATTTGCCCCCCTTTACCCATGCCCGATGGTATTCGGGCGTAGAGCGCCTTTGATAAGGCTTCCAAGTGGGGCTTTATGTCGTCCAATTCCATATCGGAGGTCAGCAGGCGCACGCCACAGTTGATGTCGTAGCCTATGCCGCCAGGGGAGATGGCCCCTTCGGGGTAGGCGGTCGCCGCCACCCCTCCGATCGGGAAACCGTAACCTTCGTGCACATCGGGCATCACGAAAGAGGCTTTTTTTATGCCCGGCAATGACGTGACATTGACCAACTGGTTCAACGATCTGTCGGAGATGATCGCATCGATAAGTTCCTCCGAGGCCACAATGCGGGCGGGTACCCTCATGTTGGCCCGAAACGACATGGGAATTTCCCAAAGGTAATCCTCCAGTTTTTCGATATGTTCCTTTTCGACCTTTCTCATGGTACTGATTATTGATAAAACAACCTAAAATAAAAAGGGACCCTTGCTGTCAGATATCAAAGATGATCTTGGTTTCCCAATGGCCCGAACCATTTTTGTAAATGTCGGCCCCATGGTAAGTCACGGCCTTGATTTCCTCCTCCAGGGTATCGAACCGTTTTCCGAAGATTTGGGCCTGGAGCTGCCGTTCGGTGAGCATGGTAAAATTCACTTTGCAGAAGATTGATTTTTGAACATAGGAAAGGCTCAATGCTTCCGATAAAAAATCGATCAACAAACCGGTATTGTCGATGGCCTTGATTTCCAGGGTCAGGTTGATGTCGTAATGATCTGTGATGTCGCAAAATCCATTGACAAGAATGTTGCTCATTCCTTTCAGGCAATTTTCAAAAAGTTCATGCATGTTCGATCCGCTTACCCTCATCAGCACATCTGCCGTGTGGGATTCGTATTCGCAGATCACTTTTTCACCGCTTTAACGACCACGAACGATCCTTCTCCATGGCCCGGTTTTGGCATTTGCAGATCCTTGATGCTTTCCAAATCCCCGAACAGGGTTTGGTTGAACTGTAAATCTTTAAAGCCGGCATCCTTCAGGGATCTGGTTATCCTGTCTACCGTATAAAAGGTGGCATGCCTGAAAAAGGTACTTCGCTGTCGTTTTTCGATATATTGTTCCGCTATGGGCCTGTCTTTGTCGAGAAATCCGATCAGCAGGGCCCCGTCGTTTTTCAATACCCTTTTGGCTTCGGCGAGGGCTAGTTTCAGGCTGTTAAAATGACAAATGGTCACAAAGAGCACGAAATCGAATTGAAGATCGCCATAGGGCAGTTTTTCGGCGGTACCCTGGATGACCTCGATGCCCCTTTTCTGGGCTTTTTGGCCCATGGGCACCGAAGGTTCCACCCCTTCTTTGATGCCCAGAGGCACGGCAAACCTTCCGGTACCCAAACCGACTTCAATGCCCTTGATGTTTTCCGGAAGTTTTTGAAGTTGCTCCCTGATCGCGGCCAATTCCGATTGGTATACAGCCGGGTATTCCTCGTACCAAGCGTCATACTCGGCCACATTGCTGTCGAAAACTGTTTCTTTTTCCATGAGTTTTAATTAATGATTGTTTCTTTCAAATTACGTTCAATCGACAATTGCCTTGGAGGTCTTCTTGAAATGGAAAAGGGTGCCCGTAAGTCGAAAATCATGTTGCTGATTCTTGAACAATATGGGCACCCCTTTTTTTTTAAAAGAGCGAACAAATGGAAACTTACATAATACCGAAGCTTACTTTGGTGTTCACACGGTACTGTGCTATTTTATTGTTGTTCACCGTTACCTGCATATCCTTGATGTACACCGATTTGATGTTCTTTACGGTTTTGGAGGCCTCGTTGATAACGTTCTGTACCGCATCTTCGAAGCTCACCGTAGAATTTCCCATGATTTCAATGACTTTAAGGACAGACATGGCTTATCGTTTTTGTGTTCAACACTGATTACAGAAAATTACCGTCTTCATCGGTTTTGACCTTGATGGTCTGGTCCCCGTTCTCCAAGGTGAGTTTATAGGTTTTTTTGGCACCTTTTTTGTCCTTATAGTTCACCACATAAACATCCTTGATGATCGTCCACTCTGGAAAGCGTTCCAAGAGGGCCTTTTTAACGGCAGTAGGTATGTTAATGTCGGTGAACCTTTCAACGGTTCTCAAGATTTTCCCGTCCCTGTCGTAGGCGGCAAGGATTCTACCTTCGGGGATGTAAAAGGAAATGTTGTACAGATCATAATCATCCTGATAGAAATCGGAGCTTTTCAGGTCGAATGCCGCCACTTTGCGTTCAAGCATCTCCACCGGAACCGAGGCTACCTCTTCCGAGTTCACATTGTTGAGGTATTTGTAGTTGGTGGCCACCACGGTGACTTCCGACAACTCCTCGGTTTTGATGATCTGGGAATAGGCTTGGGTGGTTAATCCAATTGCTAGTAAACCGAACAATACTTTTTTCATGATTTATGTTTTTAAGGTTTATACTTAATGGGAACCCTTTGGTTCTTGTGGTAAAAATACTCCTGGACCGACCGTAGAACAATGATATATATCAGTTCAAAAACGGAAAAGGGCATTCAGGGGGCTTCCTTTGATCGGCATTTCTTCAGGGGGCAACATATAAACCTGCCCACCCTTTGAAAAAGTTGCCAAGGCGGCCATATGCGTCAAGGAAGTATTGGACATCCCAGGATTCTTGCTGACTTTTACTTCATTGGTTTCCGTATCGAAGGTACCATAGACTTCATTGGACTTGTCAACCAACAAGGTGTCGATCTTTCCCTGCCATGCTGCGGGAACAATGGCTTCAAGCTCGTAGGATGTCTTTTGGGTATGGTACAATTCTTTGACCTGCTCAATTTTTTCGGCTTTGATGCCCATAAAATGGGTTTCCACCACTTGCCAGGATTCCCTGTGCAGGCTTTTTTTGTTTTTGAACTCCGGATCACCGCCGACATTTGAGCCGAATATTTCCGGATAGGTACTCGCTTCCCTGTATAGATCGTACAAATAATCGACGCAGGCCAGCACCAAGGGGGCCTTTTTGTGGGCCACCACTTTCTTGACCCCTTGGTCTACCGCCCTTAAAAAAGTGATCAGTTCTTTTTTGTCATCGTCTTTGCCTTCGCCGCGTCCGTGAAAGGAACCCGCACCGAACACATTCTGCCCACTTCTAAATTGCAGCATTTTTGGCCTAAAATCGAATCCGACGGCCTCTTCCAGCCGGCCAGGGGCAAAATCCTCCACATAGACATCCTCAAAATGGTAACGTGATGCCTCATAAAGTTTCACATAGTCGCGACTCAGTTCCAACAGATAGTAATCGCCGTCGTTATGGTATAAAGGGAGCAGTGGTGATAGATAAAAATGACTGTTCACCACGGCTAATTCCTCGAATGCGATCGGAATTTCATAATACCGCATGCCCTCTTCGGGATCTAAAAAAATGGCCAATCCCATCGAAGGGTTCCGCCAAAGCTCAATTTTGGATAAAAGGCTTTCGACAGGTAGTAGGTATTCCTTGATATCTTGCTTCGACATTTCCCGGGCTTCCAAAGCCTTCCCTGTTTGTTTGATACATGATTTCAGCCTTGCCTGTGCCAGGTGCCTGTTCTGTTCCAACCCTTCCATATCCATGGGCAGGTAGATCGAAACACAGTGCAAGTGATGTTTTTTTGCCAAATCCCCAAACGTTTTTTTTGGGAGTGGCATCGTTTCTGAAGTATGCATAGAATGATTTTTCGGAAAAGTAGGCCTATTGCGAAAAATGTCAAATGATCTGGATCAGTATGCATCAAATCGGGTAGAAATCCATAAGATTCGCTCAAGAAGCCTTGATAGACCAGGTCAAAACCGGGATGTGTTTAGTATTGCTTTTTTCTGGCGAGGCATTTTTCGATCGATTCCAAAAGGGTCGCCAACTCAAAGGGCTTGGTCAAATAGGCGTCGGCCCCGGAATGTAGTGCCAGTTTGACTGCGTTTTTTTCGCATTTTGCACTGAAAAAGATAAAGGGGATCCGTTTCAGATCGGGATGTTCCCCCAAGTGTTTCAACAAGGTAAACC
>JBATHI010000568.1:0-4688 GCA_049666645.1 Flavobacteriaceae bacterium
GTTCACGACCGAAAATATCAGCATCGGCGAAAGTGTGAAAAAACTGGCCCAGCTCCCCCTGCACCACAATCCCGGGGAAAAATTCACCTATAGCGAAGGCCTCGATGTGCTCGGCTATTTCATTGAAGTGGTTTCCGGGATGCCCTTCGATCAATTTTTAAGGACCCGTATCTTTGAGCCGCTGGGCATGCACGATACCTGGTTTTACCTCCCCGACGAGAAACATACCCGCTTGGTGACCGTACAGGAAAAAGCAGACGGCAAATGGCAAAAATATCCCGTGACCTTCTATGATACCGACTATCCCAAAAAAGGGGCCAAACGCTTTTTTTCCGGTGGGGCTGGGCTCTCCAGTACCGCCAAGGACTACGCCACCTTTTTACAGATGTTCCTCAACGGGGGCGAACTCAACGGCAAGCGTATTTTGAGCCGAACCACCGTACAGAGTATTATGGGCAACCAAACCGGCGATAAATTTGGAAGGGACAGGAAACATTACGGACTCGCCTTTGGGGTGGTCACCCCTGCAGGGCAGGATGCCGGG
Organism: Flavobacteriaceae bacterium; assembly: GCA_049666645.1. GTDB lineage: Bacteria > Bacteroidota > Bacteroidia > Flavobacteriales > Flavobacteriaceae > Pelagihabitans. Next base: position 545 of record JBATHI010000568.1, read on the forward strand.
GGCGAGGGCAGTGTCGGCACCTTCGATTGGGGCGGCTACTTCAATACCCAATATTTTGCGGATCCCGAAGAGAACGTCATAGGCGTCTTGATGAAACAGACCAAGGGCCCTGTCGATGACCCGACCGGGTGGAAATTCAGGCAGATGGTGTTTACCACAATCGATGACTGACAGTATTATTTAGATGGATAAACGTATCGGCCAATGCTTTGGGATACCCTCCAAATTCTTGCTTTGGGCTCTGCATGTTTATTTTTGTGGGATGACGCTTCTCCATGGTCAGGATATCTTTACAAAAGAAGGCATCCAAATCAAAGAAGTATGGATTCCGCTTTCAGATGGCACCCGATTGGCTGCCGACCTCTATCTGCCAAAAGAGACCGCAAATGCCGAACGTTTGCCGGTACTGCTCGAATATCTTCCCTATCGCAAAGATGAAGGCCGGGGCAAGCGTTATCCGCTCTTTTCTTATTTCGTGCTGCGCGGTTATGTGGTGGCCAGGGTCGATATCCGGGGCACGGGACGCAGTGAAGGAAAACTCGTAGATGGGGAATATTCCGAACAGGAACAAATCGACGGCGAGGAGGTGATCGACTGGTTGTCAAAACAAGGTTTTTCAAATGGCAATGTGGGCATGTTCGGTATCTCATGGGGCGGATTCAACGCACTGCATCTGGCCATACGACGGCCTCCTGCCTTAAAGGCCATTATTTCCTTGATGTCCACGGATGATATCTACGAAGACGATGTACATTTTATCGATGGCATGATGCATATCGATGCCTATGAAATCGGACAGGATTTGACGAACGCCCTCCCAGGGGCTCCCGATTTCGTGATCGATTCGGCCTATTTCAAGAATCGGTTCGATACCGAGCCCTGGTTGTTGAAATATAAGAGGCAGCAAACCGACGGTCCTTTTTGGAACAGGGCCTCCTTGAACGAGGATTACACACGAATCGATGTACCCACTTTTATCATAGGCGGCTGGTACGACGGTTATCGTGATTTTGTGCCCCGAATGCTCCAAAATACCGATGCGCCCATAAAAGCGTTAATAGGGCCATGGAACCATACTTGGCCGAATTGGGCGAGTCCCGAACCTGCAATGGAATGGCGTGACATGGCGGTACGCTGGTTCGATCATTGGTTAAAGGGTATCGAGAATGGCATCATGGAAGATCCCAAATTGTATTATTTTCAAAGGGCCTATCATGAACCCGGAACAGATCTCACCGAAATTCCGGGGAGCTGGATACAGTCCGACACTTGGCCGCAGACCCAAGACTCGCTGCTCTATTTACAGCCAAACCAAACCCTGGCCACTGCCGCAGCAAGCTTTGAACATCAACTAAAGTATAAACCTTCGGTAGGGATCGAGGCCAGCGGCTCGGTCATGTGGTGGGGCGATTGGGCGCCCGATCAAACCAACGCCGATTCACAAAGTTTAATTTACGACTCTAAACCCATTGAAGGGGAAGTTGCAATCATCGGCTTCCCGGAAGTCGTTCTGCAGGTAAGTGCCAATGCACCTGCGGCCAATTGGTTGGTTCGCCTGTCCGATGTGGCCCCGGATGGCAAGGTCACCCAGATCACGGGGGCGGGCTTTAATGGCACCCATCACAATAGTTCCGAAAAACCGGAGCCTTTGGCAATCGATAGCACATACTCGTTTCAAATTCAATTGCATGCCACATCATGGACCTTCCAAAAAGGCCATAAAATAAGACTGGCCATCAACAACGCCCAATGGCCCATGATATGGCCCACCCCATACGCCATGACCTCTTCCCTGTTTTCCGATTTGCTCCAGCCCTCCTTTGTAAAGATGCCCTTGGCTTTGCCTTCTGCCATACTGATGAAGGATCCCTTTCCAAAACCTGAAATCGATCCAGAATTGCCAGGTTATATTTCCCTCGCGTCCTAAACCCTCTCGGGTTTCGCCGAGATCAAGGATGTGAAGCAAGATGAAAAAACCATGACTACATCGGTATTGGCCACCAATTCGGGAAGCGACGAATATCCATGGGGCATTGTCGACTATACAGAATCCATTACGCATTCCGTCGACGATGCCAGACCGGCACAGGCAAGTGTCAATAGCGTTTACACCATCACGGTGAAACTGAATGGACGTGAATTGGTTTGGTCGGGGGAACTGAAATTTTCAAGTGATGTTCAGCATTTTTATTTCGACTACACCAGAAGGTTGCAAGAAAACGGGGAATCGGTGAGGGAACGCAATTGGACAGAAACCATTGATAGAAATTAATTCCCGGCCAAAGCAAAGGTTTCATCGAAAAGCGCGAATATTTTGACTATTTTAAGGGCCTAAAAAAAATTAATGATCTCAAAGTATTTAGCATCCCTATTTTTCCTGGGTCTTGTTTTTGTTGGCCAAGCCTTTCAACCCCAACCCAAAGTAAACCAAGAACGCCTCGAACGGCGTATCGTTGACCTGGCCCGATTTGGGCTGCAAGACAATGGCGAGACCGAACGTGTGGCCTATAGCGAGGCAGATCTTGAATCGCGGGACTGGCTCATCAAAACCATGAACAATTTGGGCTTGGAAGTATCCATAGACTATGCGGGGAACATCATCGGCAAAAGAAAGGGAAGCGACCCCGCCAAAAAACCGATCGTTTTTGGTTCCCATACCGATCGGGTGCCCAATGGGGGCAATTATGATGGTTGTGTGGGTTCCATGGCCGCACTGGAGGTGATCGAAGTGCTCAATGAAGCGCAAATCACCACCAGCCATCCCTTGGAAGTATTAATTTTTGCGGATGAGGAAGGAGCGATCATGGGGAGCAGGGCCATGGTGGGCAAATTGGGCAAGAAAGCTTTATCGGTCACCAATAGCACCGGTTTTACCGTGGGAGAGGGTATAATGCGCCTTGGGGGCGATACCACTAAAATTGCCGAAGTCGCCCGTAAAAAAGGAGACTTGTCAGCGTTCTTGGAACTCCATATCGAACAAGGCGGTATTTTGGAAAAGGAAAATTTGGATATCGGGATCGTTGAGGGCATTGTTGGTCTTAAATGGTGGGATGTCATCTTTACCGGTTTTGCCAACCATGCGGGCACCACCCCAATGAACGCGAGACAGGATGCCCTGCTCGCCGCTGCCAAGTTCATCGTTGCGGTCAATGAAATCACCAACAGCTTCGAAGGAAGACAGGTCGGTACCGTGGGACGCATCAAAGCGGAGCCCGGTGCGCCCAATGTGATTCCGGGAAAAGTGGTGACCAGTCTGGAAATCAGGGACCTTTCGTCCGAAGTGATCGAAAAAGTGTTCCAGGCCATAAGCGCAAAAAGCAAGGAAATAGAAGTTGAATCAAAGGTCTCCATCGAAATTCTTTCACTCGATACCACCGCAAACCCTGCTTTGATGGACAGCAGCATTCAAGCCGAAATCAAAAATTCTGCGACGCGGTTAGGGCTGAGTACGCGGTTCATGCCCAGTGGTGCCGGACATGATGCCCAGGACATGGCACTGATCGCCCCAACAGGGATGATATTTGTGCCCAGCAAAGGTGGCATTAGCCACTCCCCCAAAGAGTATACCTCGCCCAACGATATGGCCAATGGAGCCAATGTTTTGTTGACCACGATCTTGAGCTTGGACAAAAAACTTTGATATGCCAAACTTTGGTAGGTCAATAATGCCGTTCAAATTAAATAAAATACTACTTGAAATTAAAAACAACAACTTATAAAATGAAAAAGACACTTCGTATTTGCATCATTTCATTATGGTTGGGCACTACGGTAAGTTTTGGCCAAAGCCCGGAGCAAGTGATTGCCGACATCCAAAAAGAAGCCAATGAAAATTCCCAGTTGGAATTGCTGGCACATGAACTGATGGACGTGATCGGCCCGCGGTTGGTGGGGACCCCCCAAATGAAAGCGGCAAATGACTGGGCAGTGGCCACCTATGCCAAATGGGGCATCGAGGCCCGGAACGAAGCCTGGGGGCAATGGCGCGGATGGCAACGTGGCATCACCCATGTTGATCTGGTATCCCCTAGAACCGTATCGCTCAATGGCATGCAATTGGCCTGGAGCCCCAGTACCCCGAAGAAAGGGGTAACCGCCTCCCTGATTACCATGCCGATCATCGCAGACTCCCTTGACTTCGTTC
>JBATHI010000569.1:0-3687 GCA_049666645.1 Flavobacteriaceae bacterium
GCTTCTTTCGGTGCCAGCGACCGTGGGGTTGAATCCGATATTCATCATCCCAAAAATGGGACGTCCGCCAAGATTGCATTTGACCACATAGGCCCCGTTTTTGGGGATCAACTTATAGGACTCGCCCAGTTCCAGGTTGGCGGTGGGAAAGCCCAGTTGCCGGCCCAGGCCCTTGCCTTTCTTGACCGTGCCTGTCAGCATATACGGATAGCCCAGGTATTTGTTCGCGGTATCGATATCACCTTCTTCCAGCGCTTTGCGAATCTTGGTGGAACTTACGGAAACCTGGTCGATTTCCTGGGCGGAGATTTCCTCCACTTCAAAATCGAAGGTATTGCCGAAAATGATAAGGTCTTTGATGTTGGCGTTTCGGTTCCGGCCAAAGCGATGGTCGTAACCGACCACTATTTTATTGGTCTTCAAACGGTTCACCAGTATATCCCTTACGAATGCGGTGGCCGACAAACGGGAAAATTCTTTCGTGAAAGGGTGGATGATCAAATAATCAAGGCCCATTTCTTCGAGTATCTTCGCTTTTTCTTCCATGGTGTTCAAAAGCTTGATGTCCGCATCTTTTTGCAAGACCATTCGGGGATGCGGAAAAAAAGTGAGCACCGTTGATCGTAGCCCCTTGGCTTCGGCATTTCTGATCAATCGCTCAAGTATGGTTCGATGGCCTATATGTACCCCATCGAAGGTGCCGATGGTGACTGCACTGGGATGCTGTTCGTCGTAATTCGAAATGCTTTGGACTGTTACCACAGGAAAATAATGAGAAAAAACTTATCTTTGAATTTGGTTAAAATCCCCTTGATGATTGCAAAATTACGGCTTGTTTTCTCATTATCCATACTATTTATATGCTTTTCGGGTCTCGCCCAGCATGGTTATTGGAAACAAGAGGGAACAAAGCCAAGCTTGGCGGCCGAAAAGTTTCGCAAAATGGATGTCTCGGAAGGGAGGCTGTATTCCGTAGATCAAGGCGCGGTTGAGCGAATTTTGGCCGAAAAGTCTGCGGGCAACCCCCCAAAAATCGTTTATTTTCCGGATGTGGATGGTAAGTTACTGGCCTTCGAGGTTACAGAATCGCCCGTGCTATCCCCCGCGCTCTCCGCGAAATACCCAGAAATAAGATCCTTTATTGGCAAAGGTCTCAACGGCCGGCACGACAAAATCCGTTTCAGCATGTCCCACAAAGGCATGCAGAGTATGATCGTACATGGCGACCGAAGGCCGGCCACCTTTATGCAGATGGCATCGAATGATACGTATATGGTCTATTCGCGCGACGGACAGCTGCAAAAAGACATCGACTTCGTCTGTGAGACCAAGTCGAGCCTCGAAACAACAATGGGGAGCCTGGTTCAAAAACCTGTTGACGGGCAAGTGCTCAGAAAATACCGCTTGGCGGTTTCCACCACAGGGGAATATACCCAATACCATGGCGGCACCGTGGCCGATGCCCTTGCGGCGATCAACGCCACCGTTACCAGGATCAATGAGGTTTTTGAAACCGATCTGGCGGTCAGCCTCGAATTGGTGAACGATACTGATAAGGTGATCTATACCGACAGTGCCACCGACCCCTACAATGGCAATTTGAACGCAGAGGCACAAAACGCCTTTACCACGGAAATAGGAGAAGCGAATTACGATATCGGACACCTGTTCCACAAAGCCAATAATGGTGGTAATGCGGGATTCATAGGAAGGATCTGTGTCGACAACCAAAAAGGGAGTGCCTTTGCCGCCGCCCAGGTACCCGAAGGTGATATTTTTGACCTCGACTTTGTTGGCCACGAAATGGGGCACCAACTCGGGGCCAATCATACCTGGTCGTTCGAATCCGAAGGAACGCTGGTTCAATTCGAGCCTGGTAGTGGTTCAACCATCATGGGGTATGCTGGCATTACGGGAATCAACAATGTCGCTATGAATGGCGATGACTATTTTCATTACATCAGTATCGTACAGATCCTCGATAACCTCGAATCAAAGTCTTGCGGGACGCTTATGCCCTTGGCCAACAATCCGCCGGTGGTGGATGCGGGAATCGATCATATCATTCCGAAATCGACCGCGTTCGCCCTCATTGGGAGTGCGACGGATGCAGACCCGGATGATATCCTAACCTATACTTGGGAAGAAATCGATGATGGGGTAGTGCCGCAGTCGACCTTCGGGCCCAATAATCCGAGCGGAGCCAATTTTAGGTCTTTAAGACCCGATACGGTGCCTATCAGATATTTTCCCAGGTTATCCAGGATTTTGTCGGGCAACCTAACCCAATCTTTGCCTACCGTAAATTCAGCATGGGAGACCGTTTCGAATGTTGAACGCCAATTGAATTTTGCCTTCACCGTTCGCGACAACGCCCCTGGAGGGGGTCAGGTAGTATCGGATCTGGTAAATATTATGGTGATCAACGCCGCAGGACCCTTTGCGGTCACCTCACAAAGCACCGGAGAAGCGGTTACGGCCGGCGAGGTCACGGAAATTACATGGAACGTTGCCAATACCGATCTCAATCCCATCAACGCACAAAACGTAGACCTGCTCCTATCGACCGACGGGGGCCAATCATTTCCCATCATCTTGGCGGCGGGAGTGGCCAACAATGGCAGGCGTTCGGTAATTATTCCTGGAGTGCCGACAACCCAAGCACGGATCATGGTGAAGCCACAGGGGAATGTCTTTTTTGCGGTGAACGCGTCAAATTTCAGCATATTGGACTCTGTAATCATCCTTGACTTCCCTAACTTGGAATACGGCATTTGCCAGCCCGATAACCTTTTGATCGACTTCGATTATATCACCTCGCCCGGTTTTACGGAAGAAGCGACCTTCAGCATTTCCTCCCCGCCCACAGGGCTCGATATTTCCTTTTTACCGGAAACGGCGACCACCACCGATACCCCGGTGGAGATCACCATTTCAAACACAGCGAATGTGGCACCGGGAAGTTATGCCATCAAAGTACTGGCCACCACGGCAAGTTTGTCCAAAGAAGTTTCCCTGTTGTTGAATGTTTATGATGGTAATTTTGCCACGGTCCCCTTGCTTTCACCCCTGAATGGAGCAATTGATGTACCCACCTTTCAGACCTTGCAATGGGAAGGAAATTCGCTGTATACGGGATATGACCTGGAATTGGCAACTGACATGGCTTTCAATGATATCGTGCAATCCATATCTTTGGTAAATACGTCGTTCCAACCTTCGGGCCTGGAAAACCAGACGACCTATTTTTGGCGTGTCAAACCAAGGAATATCTGTGGGGAAGGCACCTTCGGACTGCCCTTCAGCTACACCACCATACAGTTCAATTGTCAGGAAAGATCCGCCTCGGGTTTGCCTTTGACCATTTCAGCCACCGGTACGCCGACCATCGTTTCAAAAATCGCTTTTGTGGAAGACCTGCCATTGGCCGACATCAACGTATCCTTGGTGCTCGATCATACCTTTCTTGCCGATTTGGTGATTACCCTGACTTCCCCATCAGGGACTGTAACCACGCTTGTTTCCGGTTCCTGCGGGGATTTGGGGAATATCAATGCGGTATTCGATGATGAGGGCGGTAATTTCGTCTGCGGGGGTGATCCCGCCATCAGTGGTATTATAAAACCTCTGGGGCCCTTATCGGTTTTTAACGGGGAATCGATCAAGGGGGAATGGATACTCCAAGTC
>JBATHI010000570.1:0-2021 GCA_049666645.1 Flavobacteriaceae bacterium
GGATATTCTTTTCCTTTTCATCCTTCACGTAGGTGTCGATCAGGAGGGAATAGGTCTCCGAATGGATGTTTTCCATCATGATCTGGAAACCATAGAAGAATTTGGCTTCGGTATACTGAACTTCACTGACAAAATTTTCGGCCAGGTTCTCATTTACGATACCATCGGAAGCGGCAAAGAAGGCCAAGATATGTTTGATGAAATATCGTTCGTCGTCATTCAATTTATTGTTCCAATCGGTGGCATCCTGGTGCAGGTCTATCTCCTCCGCCGTCCAAAAGCAGGCTTGACATTTTTTGTACCATTCCCAAAGGTCATGATGTTTTATGGGGAAAATAACAAAGCGGTCATCGTTTGCTTCCAAGATCGGCTCAATGGCTTTAGACATAATTCTTTTAGATTTTAAATGATATAATGTGAAGGTGAAAAATACCTCTGTGCTGGAATTAACAAAGATTGAAAAATAGAAGTGATTTTTAAAGCTTGTTTTAGGAATATGATCACAAAGTTTTTAACACAAGATGTTGAAATGTAGCCTCGCAAGTGATGTTTGTTGCCATTGCCGCCACAAACGAATTAACATTAATTTTACACTTTCCTTCAACAAAAAAAAATAAACCGAAAAGTATACTTTTAGATACTTTGTGGTTTATAAATTGGCTGACGGGATTCTTGACCAAAATGATCTAGGGGCTGGTTTCCGGGTTATTTTGTTTATGTGGGTAAGTCGGGAAAAATCAAATGATTCCGACAATGCCGGCAGGCCATTGCTGCCAAACCGTACGGCCCCTGATGGGAGATAAATCTGCACGCGAAGCGTCGATTAAGGTAGTTCCCCCGAAACCTACATCGAGCCAATCACTATTTTCCAACACGTTGGTTTACTGTGATTCGCGGGCAATCCATCAGTAGGATCGTCCTGGGACAATGCATGTTCGTAATCAAAACATGCTCCTTGGGCCGTACCTTTTGGATCAGCAGTATTTTTAAATGTTAGGCCGATAATTTGCTAAGTGGTCTGACCCGGTTGGGCGTCCACTATTTTGATAAGGGCGATATTCGATTTCCCGCGTCCGATTTCTGTGCCACCAAATCGTCATTGATCACTTGGCGTTCCTGCTTTTCTGCAATGATCGCGACAAGTAAGGTGAGTATCAGAAATATGAACATGATCACGCACTTTTTCATCTTGTTGGTTTGATGTTCCGTATTATATTTCTTATAAACCTTAGGGGAACAACGTACTTTTGGCCGTTAATGATAACGAAGTTAAAATAGAGCGACCCAAATTTTACGGCCTTATGTATAAATGGTCCTGTTTCTTGTATGGATGGCAATTCCAGTTTTTTTGAATCCTGTCGTGAAGTCATTTACGGATTGGAATAGCTCCCGATCGGCAGGAGATGCCAAAACTATTGGTAACACCTAACTTTAATCAAAAATGGACCGATCGTACCGCAAATACTTCCATTGACACATATTTTGAAAAAAAAAGCCGGGCGAAACGCTATTTTTACCTAATTTATAGCTATTGAATTCCCAACAATGATAGAAGCCGTTTTGGTTGACGATGAAATAAAGGCCCTCCACAGTTTGTCATGGGAGTTGACCAATTTCAGTGACGAAATTACGGTCGGCGCCTCCTTTACCGACCCTCTTGAAGCGCTTCGCTACCTAGAGGACCATACCCCGGATTGCCTCTTCCTGGATATAGAAATGCCCGCCATGGATGGGTTTCAATTTATCCAAAAAATGACCAACAAGAATTTTCCGGTCATCATCACTACCGCGTATAATCAATATGCCCTCAAAGCCTTAAAAAATGAGGCCATAGATTATCTGCTCAAACCGATCGATTCAGACGATCTTCAAGAGACCATCAATAAGATCAAAAAGCACAATGCAAAAAACTTTTCGGCAGACCGGCTCGAGCGTCTGCTTCTTAATTTCAATGCCAACCCCCTGAACCGTAGGATCACCATCAATACCGACGGCAAATTGCTTTTCCTGGAGGCCGAGGA
>JBATHI010000571.1:0-2355 GCA_049666645.1 Flavobacteriaceae bacterium
GTTTCGAATCGACCATGGTACGGATGCCGAGCACCACTTCTGAATTGGAACTCCTGAACAAAATCGATGAACTCAACCGAAATTCGGATATCGATGGTTTTATCGTGCAGCTGCCGCTTCCCGAACAGATCGATACCCAAAAAGTGATCATGGCCATCGACCCCGATAAGGATGTGGATGGTTTCCATCCTACCAATTTTGGAAAAATGGCACTCGACATGAGTACCTTTATCCCCGCGACGCCCTTCGGTATCCTTGAACTCCTGGAACGGTACAAGGTCGACACCAAAGGAAAGCATACCGTGGTGATAGGCCGGAGCCATATCGTGGGCCGCCCGATGAGCATTTTGATGGGAAGGAAGGGATGGCCCGGCAATTCAACGGTGACCCTGACCCATAGCCATACCAAGAACATTACCCAGATCACCTCCCAGGCCGATATCATCATTTCCGCTTTGGGCGTGCCCAATTTTTTGAAAGCGGAAATGGTAAAAGATGATGTGGTGGTCATTGACGTGGGCATCACGCGCGTTCCCGACGATTCGGAAAAGGGCTACCATATTGCCGGGGATGTCGATTTTGAAAATGTCAGCAAAAAGGCTTCCCATATTACCCCGGTTCCCGGTGGGGTAGGCCCCATGACCATTGCCATGCTCCTTAAAAACACCCTCTTGGCCAGGGAAAGGCACCGAATCAGAAACTAGCCCAACAACCGATTTCATATTTTGGGTATTGCATCCCATAGCTATCGAAACAAATATTCCAAGGACCAAAGTAGGGTCAGATCGAGATCAAAAGATTGACCTTTGTTCTGTAACTTTTTGACCCCAAATAGGTCTAACAATGCATGATACCGCTAAATAATCCAAAACAAATGATACATAACGCTATTAAAATTGCCTCTTTGGCCGCCATCTTGCTGTCGACGGCCTGCAAAACCGACAATAAATTGGAAGTGTCGCCGGAACCGACCTCCGGGGTCTTGACGCAGAACATGGACACTTTGGTAAAACCCGGGGATGATTTCGATGCCTATGTCAATGGCAACTGGGTAAAGCATACCGAGATTCCAGCAGACAAGTCGTCTTATGGGGCGGCCTACATGCTTTATGAGGAAGCCGAGGAAAACGTGAAAAAAATTATTGAGGAATCCGCTTCAGGTGCATTTGAAAAAGGATCTGAAGAACAAAAGGTGGGCGATCTGTATGAATCGTTTATGGACATGGAAACAAGAAATGCCATAGGCGCCGCACCACTTATGGCGGAGTTTTCTAAAATCGATGCCCTCAAGAATTACGACGATCTGGCGGCCTATTTCGCCTATGCCATTAAAAATGGAATCAGTGCTCCGATCAATTTCTTCATCAACCCGGATTTTAAGGATCCCACCATTTACGCTGTATTTACCGTTCAGTCGGGGTTGGGACTGCCCGATCGTGAATATTACTTAAAGACCGATGCAAGATCTGAAGAAATCAAGGCAAAATATCTCGAACACATGGAAAAGATGTTCACTTTGGCCAAGTTGCCAAATGCAAAAACTTCTGCCCAAACGGTGATGGCCTTAGAGACTTCCCTGGCCAAGAAACACCTCGAGAAGGAAAAATCGAGGGATTGGGTAAACCTCTACAATATGATTCCTATCGATAGCCTGGGGAAGGCCATGCCGCGATTCAATTGGGCGGTCTTTTTAAAAGAGGCAGGTTTGGACAAGCAGCAAAAATTGGGCATTTTGATGTTGGAATATACGAAGGCGCTCGATAAGATCATCACCTCCACCGGTATGGAGGCATGGAAAACCTATTTGAAGTGGGGGGTCATCGATGCGAATGCTTCCCGCCTGGATGCGGCATTCGATGAACAGAACTGGTCATTTTACAGCAAGGAGCTAAGGGGCATCGAAGAGCAGCGTCCGCTTTGGCGAAGGGGTGTTGCCATCGTGAACGGCACATTGGGAGAGGTTGTGGGCAAGGTTTACGTGAAAAAGCACTTTCCACCCGAAGCCAAGGAACGCATGGAAAAGTTGGTGCAGAACCTTTTGAAGGCCTACGAACACAGTATCAAGGAACTGGATTGGATGGGCGACGCCACCAAAAAGGAGGCACTTGACAAATTAGCCATGTTTACGCCAAAAATAGGGTATCCGGATAAATGGAAAACCTACGATGTGGACATCAAATCGGATGACCTGTTTGGAAATATGACACGTGCCGGCATTATGGAATACAATCGCGAACTGGCCAAATTGGGAAAACCCATAGATAAGGAGGAATGGGGCATGACCCCGCAAACGGTGAATGCCTACTACAATCCTACGATGAACGAAATAGTTTTTCCGGCCGCCATCCTGCAACC
>JBATHI010000572.1:0-3476 GCA_049666645.1 Flavobacteriaceae bacterium
AGGAAGGACACTCGGCAAAAGCTTCATATCTCCGTATGGATAGCCCGGTTAAAATTGAACTTTGAAGTTTAAAATTGCCCTGCGGTTTGGTCTGCATCATCTGTAATTTGGAAACCTCCAAGTCGCTTTCTTTGAACAATGATGGATAAAGTGTCTTGAATTCGCTACCATTACAAATAATAACTTTTTGTGCAGAAAAGGCATTACCATTTGCAGACTGAAGGGTTACACCACTGGTCATTGAATCACATTCTAAAATTTGAGTGTCCGTATATAGATGTAGGCCAAGTTCCTCGAGATAGGCATGCAATTTATGAATCATTACTCTTGGTTCTATCATGATCTCCTGAGGGAAAAATAAGCCCGCTTTCACATAATCGGCCCGCAGCCCGGGATATTTTTGCAAACACGAAGCACTCGACATTAATATCGACGGGTATCCATTACTCATGTTGATCTGGTGCAGTTCCTCGAGCAAGGCCACCTCATCCCGATTCGAGGCTAGGTAAACGCTACCTTCCTCCCGGACCGAAATATCGAAGGTCGCCTGAATTTCCTTATAAGTTCTGAGGCTTTCCCTGCCATAGGCCTGCCATTTACTATTCATCCCGGAAGGCACTACCTGGCCAAAATTCCGCACCGAAGCGCCCCTTGGGCCACTGTCTTTTTCAAAAAGCGCAACCTTCAGCCCGCTTTTTATCGCATGAAAGGCGTGGAACGTTCCCAGAACGCCCCCACCGATTACTGCCAGATCAAAGCTGTTATTCATAGATTTACCAAAGGGGTATGTTGATCGGCAATAATGCCATTTTTACGTTTTTGTCTAAAATACAACAATGAGATCAAGGTTGAAAGGGCCCCGATAATCGCAATAACATAAGATGCCTGGATAAAAAACTGCAGCCAGGATACCTTATGCTGCCCAAAGTTCTTATATAGCAATACGCCTACGCTCCCCAAATAGCCAAATGCATCGGCCAGATAGATCAAAAAGCCCACATTTCCATCGATTCGAAAGGTGGCTATCATTCTGTCGAAAAAAATACCGTTGAAGGGCACATAACAGAGGTAAAGTCCAAGTCCAACACAGACCATCCAAAAAACAGGGCCTATGGCTTGAATTTGAAACATTAGGGAACATATTCCAATCAACAAAGCCCCAAATAACAGTAAGTAATGGTAGGCCATAAATGCCCTGAAATTGTTTTTTACAATGGTCAAAAAACCCATCGATAGCAACACCAATATCGCTATCGGTACTTCGGACAAAGTGAAAATAGAAGCATTGTCCGCATAACCAAGCGAATCCCAAATTTCACGTGAAAAATTGTCGCGAAAATCCCTCAATGCAGTAAGGCATACATAAAAAAGAATGAGCACTGTCAACGGAACGGAAAACTTCACGAATACCGAGACCCTTTCTTTGCGGCCCATTGGCCTTCTTTCGCTTTTCAATATCTTATCTGTTTCGTTCGGTGCCGGTATACGATTGAGAAGCAGCGCAAAACTGAAGAGTAAAATCAAAAAAAATGCACCGGTAACAGACGGCATCCATTGCTCGGAAATACCCATCTCGTTCAAAACGAGCGATCCTACCGATTTAACGGCGCCACTCGATACGATAAAACTGGAACACAGGGCAACCCCTAGGATTTCAGTATGTTGTCTTCCTTCCAGATAGGAAAAAACGATTCCCCAGATCATGCCCAAACAAAGTCCGTTCAAAAACATTGCCCCAATGTTGTATGGCGCGGGCAACAGACCGAAAAGAATGAGTGCCAGTTCGGCGACGCCGATCATTCCCAATAAATATCCGAGTCTTTGTTGAGGCTTTAACTCGGAAATAAGCTTAATCCCCAGAAATTTGGATAACATGTATCCCAACACTTGGGCTATGATCAAAACGATCTTAAAATCAACACCTAGCCAAGACTGGCCCTCGAACGTGCCTACTGTAAAAGGTTTTCTGAAGGCGTACATGCAAAAGTATACCCCAAAGGCAGCATACGCAGTGGTGAGCAAAACACGGAAATCTTTTTTGGCAACAAACCAGGCCATCCTCCTCTTTTTTACAAATAGTAAACTTATAAGGCAATATTCCCAATTAAATTACCATTGGTAAATTTTTGGAGGTTATTTGATTGTTACAAAAAGATTATGAAAAAGACCATATCAAAGACTTGGTACTTTAAAGGATTTCCTGCACCTTGATCTGCTCGCCGTTAAAAACGATCACATCCCCTGCCGATTTGCCTAGCAGCAGTTGCCCCATGGGGGTGGACGTGGAGATACAATAGATCGACTGGTCCCCTTCCTTGAACTGGCCCGCTGAAATGGCCAAAAAATAGTTGTGCTTGGACGTTTGCACCAGACTTCCCAGGCCAATGATTTCATTGACCGACCTGATATTGACCTTGCCCAGAACGCTCTCCATTTTTTCGGCCTCGGAAAGCTGTTGGCCCAGTTTTTCCTGTTCCAGTTGCAGCATGGCACGGCCCGTTTCGTGCTTATCGCCGGAACTGTTCTTATCCTCGGAATCGAGCGCGTCCCGAAGGTCTTTTTGGCTGTTTTTGATTCTGGATATCCTGCTTTTTACGAAAGTGTCGCAAAACTGGAATAGGTTCGACTTAAGATTACGATTCAGCATGGAACGGTAGATTGGGTTGCTAAAATTGGGGGAAATATGGCCGTAAAAGTAGAATTATTTTGGCAAAAACCGATACTTAATTTTTGTTTCCTCAATCAGTCGGCCGCATGGTAAAGGTCGGCCAATCGATATTCCAAAAACTCGATAATGGTCCGCTCGTCTTCCCCGTTTGCAGCCATTCCATACACCCGGTCGAAGTTCTCGGCTTTGAAAAATTCCAGGTCAGCCGTGCGTTCCTCGCTGAAAATATTCCAAGACAACAATCCTTCCAGCATTTTTCTATGCGCATCGTAGCGCCTGTTGATCAGGGCGCGCCTGTTGTTGGTGATCCCGCTGCGAATAGGTTGATCCGCGAGGAACTGTTCGTTCCACCTTTCCTGCTCCGAATGAAGACGGCTATCCGCTTTTTGGGCCTCCGCAATGATCTTGAAATAGGCCCTGGTGACCAAAGTGTGGTATTTGTCCTTAAACCTCAGCTCACGGTCGGTGTCCGGTGAAAATGGCCGGGCGAACGCCTCCTTGCCCGAAAGCGCCCCGTAGTCTTGTTTATTGTTGGCCTTAGTATTGGAATTGCTGGCCAACAAAGAATTTGTCCATGCCTCAGACTGCACAATCTCTTCCCAAACCCTGTCATATTCACGTTCGTACTTCGATTTGGTGGGCGCACAGCCTTCGATGCCTGAAAAGAAAAGCACCACCGCAAAGGCCTTAAAGAAAAATTTGAACGAATCCTTGGTCATACATTAACTTCTTTATCCATGGGCACGGCCACCATCAACCCGAAAAGTGCACATAGATGGAATGTCCATCCCTTTGGAAGGGGCACTTA
>JBATHI010000573.1:0-5997 GCA_049666645.1 Flavobacteriaceae bacterium
ACCCTCGGGCCCATTATTCTTTAAAAGACAGCGGTTATGTAACCTATGTTACTGAAAATCAAGGAACGCTACCTTAACTTTAGTAACATTAAAGAAAGCAATCAACAAACAATAAAAAAAGTACCCATGAAAGCACACCATCAAATTCTCATTATAGGCGGGGGAACCGCGGGCATCATGACGGCCGCCCAGCTCCTGAAGCGCAATAAAAGTTTGGACATCGCCATCATTGAGCCGGCCGAAACCCACTACTATCAACCTGCATGGACCCTGGTGGGCGCAGGCACTTATGACTACGATAAAACCGCCAGGCCCATGGCCTCGGTGATGCCCAAAGCGGTCAGCTGGATCAAGGACTATGCCACCGGCTTCGACCCCAAAAAAAATGCGGTAACCACCAAGTCAACCGGCACGATCACCTATGATTATTTGGTGGTCGCCCCTGGACTGGTGATGGATACTTCGCTCATCGAAGGCCTAACGGAAGCCATCGACAAGGGCGTGGTATGCAGTAATTATACCGACCCCAAACATACCTGGGAGGTCATCAAAAATTTCAAGGGCGGCAATGCGGTATTTACCCAACCCGCCACGCCCATCAAGTGTGGGGGCGCGCCTCAGAAAACTGCCTATTTGGCGGCCGATTATTTCAGAAAACATGGGCTGGCCAAGAAAACCAATGTCATCTTTGCCACCCCGGGATCGGTCATTTTCGGCGTGAAGGAAATAAAGACCACCCTGACAAAGGTCCTCGAACGTTACGACATCCATTTCAAACCCTTTTATGCCCCCTTTAAAATAGACGCGGAGAAGAAGATCATCTACTTCAAAAACACGGCAACGGGTGAAAATCAAAGTGTGATCGCCGAGAACAATCCCTTGGGAGAAAAAATGACCGGGGAGGCCGTAATCGAGATCCCTTTCGACATGTTGCACCTAGCGCCTCCCCAAACAGCGCCCAAGTTTGTGAAAGAATCGGTTTTGGTGAATGATGACGGATGGCTCGATGTTGACCACCATTCGATGCAGCACAACCATTTCACCAATATTTTTGGGTTGGGCGATGTTGCGGCACTGCCCACGGCCAAAACGGGGGCGGCGATCAGAAAGCAAGTGCCGGTAGTGGTAGACAACCTCATGAAACTGATGGATCACCAAGAAGCCAGCAATAAATCTTACAACGGGTATTCGTCTTGCCCCTTGGTCACCGGTTATGGCAAAATGGTCCTCGGGGAATTCGACTATCAAAACAATTTTACCCCCGACCCCAAATTAAAGCAGATGTTGGTCTTTGACAGCTCCAAGGAGCATTGGAGGCTTTGGATCCTTAAAAAATATATACTCCCCTATCTGTACTGGAATAAAATGATGAAAGGACAGGACGTTTAATCCCCTTCTTTCCCCCTTATCATGCGAAAGATGGAACTATACAGGTTCCATCTTTTTTTTGAACCTTTTTGCAATGCTAAAAATTGTAATTCAAAATGATATCGATATGGAACATATCGGTCTTGTTGAAGTAATAATTCGGATTATCGGGGAAGTCGCCATTGGCGATCTTCGTCACCAACAACAGTTCGGGTTGAAGGTTCTTTAGCTTTTCAAACTTAAAAAACAGGTCAATGTTGATATGGGTATAGTCAGGAATGGCATATTTGTTCAATCGGGGATCTAAAACAGAGGGCTTCCAATGTTTGCCAACACTGAAAATACCTTGAATTTGGTCCTTGCCTTTGCCAAGGCCAAAGTGATCGTCATAGTAAAAAACCAGGGCATGGTTGTCGCCAGACCCCTCGCTGCGTTCCCTTTTCTGAAAACTGAACAGGTCTTCCCTTCCCCATTCCCGGGGCGAAAGAAATTGCCCATGGGCGAAAATCCTGTTATAGGTCAGGGAGATTTCCGATTTATTCGATCGATAATTCATCCTGATCCCCAAAATGTCTGAAGATTTGCTCGTAAAATAGCGCAATGAATCAACGGCATTGCCCCCATTGCCCACTTTGTTTTGGTGCAACCATTCCATTTCCAGGTTCCATTTTTGGTTCAACTGCATTTTGGGCCTCAAATAGGTGCTGTTCGAAACATTGTCTGCGTACAAGTTCCAAAAATCGAGTCGAACGGTTTCCGTGACCTTCAATTCCGTATTGAACAAGACCAAATAATCGGAATCGGTGTTCCCGGCATAGCCACTCGTTTGGCCCGCCGGGTTCCTTCCTACCGGGTAAGTGCCGATACTTTCCCCGATGCCGTAAAATCCGCCGGTCGATCGGGGGGCTATTTGGTTAAACACCCCAAATTGCAAGACATTGGAGGTGTTGGGTCGATAGCCGTACCAGAGACCTTGTACAAGAGTGGGTATCATCCTTCCGTCCTGGGGGTTCAACAAAGGGGAGTTGACCTTCATTCGACCCAAGGTGAATTCATGTTTCGGTATTTTGAATTTTGCATATAGTTCCCCCAAAACGAATACCGCATCGTTGGCAAGGTCGAGCCCATTGAACAGGCCTTCTTCATAACGGCTCAACCTACCGGTCGTTGGGTCGGCCAGCGTAAGATCTTGCAGACCCAAATTGGTGGCATTGTACACCGCTGCACCAAGTTCCAATTTGTCATGGAACGAATATTGATACTTGATCTTGCCGCCGGATGCCAGCGCATAAAAATCCTTTAAATTTCCGTTGTTGACAGTACCCATGAAATAGGTTCTCCATTGTCCTGACAACTTCCCTTTATCTTTTGTAACGACATTATCCTGAGACAGGGCAAAATTCGAAATCAGGCATAACAGGGAAGCAATGGCAAAGGTTGGTCTCATTTGTTCTTTGTTATATCGTATTGATTTTTGTAGAATTCCATAATCGGTAAAAAAGGACCGAATTTATGTTGTTCGGCGGAAAAATCATCGGCCCATGGACCATAAGGTGTCGATACCGGTTTTAATTTTTTATCTGGATAGTCATTTTCGGTGCCCGCTTTCATGGGCCGATCGAAACTGTTGATATAGCCCGCCAAATCGAAGGCTTCCCCATCGGTCAATTTGGGATTGTCCCAAGTGGCTTGGCCAAAGGGCATATTCCCTTTGATGAATTCAGCTGCGGTGATCACCCTATGCATGCCTGCCCCATTGTTGTAGCTATCCGGACCCCAGAGGGGCGGATATAGGTATCCTTCCGAGGCATCCGCCAAACGAATCCCTTGACCACTTTCCCCATGACAGACGGTGCATTCCTTTTTATACAAGGCTTTTCCGTTGGGAAGGTCGACCGCCCTTTCGGGTATTTCCAATTCGGCATAGCCCGTGTATTCCTTTTTTCTTTCTGCCGGCAAACCCTCTCCGAGCCATTCCATGTAGGCCACGATCGCTTTCATGGGTTCGGATTTGGGCGGAAGTTTTTTTCCGTTCATACTGCGCTCCATGCACCCATTGATCCGGTCCTCGATGGTCCCTATCTTATTTGAACGCCCTCCGAATTGGGGAAACCGGTCGATGACGCCCACCCAAGAGGCGGACCCTGCCTGGGTGCCCTCCTTTAAATGGCAATTGGCACAGGCCAGGTGGTTCCCGCTAAATCGCATTTCGGGATTCTCGGCGGATGGGCCCATTTGAATGGGCGTTTCCTTGATCAGCAAATAACCCCTTTTAATTTCAGGAGCCATGGTAACCAAGGCGTCAAGTACATTTTTTGGCTGCCATTCCTTGATACCCATATCGGCTTGGGTTACCTGAATCGGGGTCGACCCCTCCGGAAAACGCAACAAGCCAATAAACACTGTGGCAATCAACAAGAACATGGTCAGGAACAGCCAGAAAAGCTTTCTTATCAGGGACCGCAACTCTTCCATAGGTTTTAATCGGGTTGATGAAAGTATTAATAATCGTGATAAAAATTGGGACGAATATAGCGTTTTGGGCGGGGCTGTACTGTAACATTCATTACAGAAATCATCTCTATCTCAAAGTATGGATGAGAACAGTAAATATGCATCCACGATCTTTAAGAGAAGATTAAATGACAATCTACGGTTTATAAAAAACCTCATTGCCATAAAGTGACAATACAAATGAACAACCCAAAACCATTCACTCCTGTTAGCAAAATGACAAGCTTTGAAAATCTATAACGGCCAAGATCATTGATTTAAAAGTCGTATTTTTAAGGGAAACCGAAAATCATATGACCGTACACTATTTTGGGGATGGAAATTCACTGTTGAACCAATTCATAGCAGAGATCAGGGATATCGAAATACAAAGGGATCCGATGCGTTTCCGTCGCAATATTGAACGGATCGGGGAGGTGTTGGGCTATGAAATGAGCAAGGCGCTAACCTATGGGCCCAAAACCGTGCAGACCCCTTTCGGCACCAAGGAAATGTCCTTGCCCACCGACGCCATGGTACTCTGTTCGGTGCTCAGGGCGGGCCTTCCCTTACATGAGGGGCTATTGCATTATTTCGATCGTGCGGAAAATGCCTTTATTTCGGCCTATCGCCACCACAAAGGGGATGGGGACGCTTTTGAGGTCATCGTAAAATATTTCGCGGCCCCCTCTTTGGGCGGGAAAACCCTGATCCTTACCGATCCCATGTTGGCGACCGGCAAAACCCTCGAAAATGTATATGAAGCCTTAAAGTCACATGGGGTGCCCAAGCAGATCCATATCGTTTCCGTCATCGGTTCGAAAACCGGGATTGCCTATGTCAAGAAAATCTTTCCGAAAAACACCCACCTTTGGATCGCCGCAGTCGACGATAAGCTCACCGCCAAGGGATACATCATTCCAGGTCTGGGCGATGCGGGCGATCTGGCCTTCGGGGCAAAATTATAGCCCCCACATTGCTTTGCCCGATTATTGACCAATCTGTATTTTACGTTGACCGGGCACAACAAAAACAAGGAAGTAGCCTATGATGACCAAGGTAATCGCCCCCGTGAACATAAATGCCATGCTTGCCCCAAATTGGAACCAAATAAGTCCAGCCGATGCGCTGGCCACCATGGTGCAAATACTCTGGAACCCGGCATAGGTGCCTATGGCGGTCGCAGTGTCTTTTTTTTCGGAAATAGTACTGATCCATGCCTTTGAAATCCCTTCGTTGGCGGCCGCATAGATGCCATAGAGGAAAAACATGGCCGCTACGATGTAGGGATCGGTACTTAGTCCCATCCCGAAATAAACGATGGCAAACAATCCCATGCCGATGATGAACATGCTGCGCAACCCGATCTTATCGGCCATGGCGCCCACAGGAAAGGAGAACGCAGCGTATACCAGGTTATAAAAAATATATACCCCCACCACGGCCGTGTCATCCAGCCCCGCCTCCTTGGCCTTCAATAACAGAAATACATCGGAACTGTTGATCAGGGCAAACGCGAGTAGGCCGAAGACCAATTTGCGGTAGATCGAGGGACTCTGCTTCCAATAGTTCAAAAAGGAAAAAAAAGGCACCGTTCCTTTTTCTTTGCCCGACAGCATCTTTTTTCGGTCTTTCAGCAATGAGCTGGTCAATACGGCCAGCAGCCCGGGCACAAAGGCGATAAAAAAGAGGGTCCTGTAATCCTCGGGAAAGAAATAGAGGTACAGGAGGGCCAATGCGGGACCGATGACCGCGCCCAAAGTATCCATGGCACGGTGCAGACCGAATATTTTTCCCTTGTCGCGCTCCGAAGCCTCCTGGGAAAGCAAAGCATCCCTGGCCCCGGTGCGGATACCCTTTCCGAGCCGATCGAGGGTACGTGAAAAAAAAATCCACAACGGAAAGACAAAAAGGGCCATCATGGGCTTGGAGACCGCGCTCAGCGCATAACCCAACTGCACGAAGGGGACCCTTTTTCCGGAAACATCGGATCGCTTGCCAAAATAGCCCTTGCTCAAACCGGCGGTGGCCTCGGCAATACCCTCGAGCACCCCGATCAACACGATCGAAAAGCCGATCGTCTTCAAATAGATGGGTAGGATCGGATACAGCATTTCGCTGGCCATATCGGTGAAC
>JBATHI010000574.1:0-2064 GCA_049666645.1 Flavobacteriaceae bacterium
CGTCGCCATATTGCTATCCGGAGGAGCGGTTCTTGGTTTTGCCTTGTGTCCATTGCCGGCGTCAACTCGATTGTTGGAACCTGGCCCTTTTTATTTCAAGCGAATTTGGGGAAGGGCATAATTTGTAAAAAATAATTTGACGGGACGCTAATTCCTTTATTTTTGACAAAAAATAGCCTACATGCATTCCGTTGAAGCGTACCGTGACCATTTCACGACCTATCTTGAATCGAAATCCCGCATAAAAGAACCCCAAAACCTATATGCTCCCATACAGTATATTCTGGGTTTGGGCGGTAAGCGATTACGGCCCGTATTGACCCTAATGGCCGCGGAAATCTTCGGGGCCGATTATCGCAAAGCCTTGGATGCTGCGCTTGCAATCGAGATATTCCATAATTTCTCTTTGGTGCATGACGACATTATGGATGCCGCTCCCCTGAGGAGGGGCCAGCCAACGGTGCATGAAAAATGGGACATCAACACCGGGATTCTCTCGGGCGATGCCATGTTGATCAATGCCTACCAATTGTTTGAAAATTACGAAGGCAAAATGTTCCGTGATTTGGCGCAGTTATTCAGCAAAACGGCCATCGAAGTCTGCGAAGGGCAGCAATACGATGTTGATTTTGAATCCCGTGACGATGTCAGTATTCCCGAATACCTGAAAATGATCGAATACAAAACCGCGGTTTTGGTAGGTGCCGCCTTAAAAATGGGCGGTATTATTGCCGGCGCTTCGCCTAAAGACCAAAATTACATTTATGAATTTGGCCGTAATTTGGGCATTGCCTTTCAGTTGCAGGACGATTATCTGGATGCCTTCGGGAGTATGGAAACCTTCGGAAAACAAATCGGTGGCGACATCATTGAGAACAAGAAAACCTATCTATACTTGAAGGCCATGGAAAAGGGCTCTGAAAGCCAGGTGCTCGAAATGGCACACCTTTACTCCATAAAACCCGAAGAACCGGGCGGAAAGATCAATACCGTGAAGGAGATTTTCTTGGACAGCGGAGCCGCGGAAATCACCAAAAGCGCCATTAAAAGCTATACCGATACGGCTTTCGAGGTGTTGGAAAAGCTTCGTCTACCTCAGGAAAAGCAAAGCATCCTAAAGGCATTTGGCAAAAATTTGATGGGGCGGGAAGTCTAGAAAATCCTGTTGAACAAAGCCTTGATAAATGGCCAAGGTGCCGGTGCACCCATCACCTTGACATCTTGCCATAAGTTGGTGTCCTCATCCAGGAATTTTAATATGTCCCTTGATTCCCGTTTCATGAAGAGCGATTCGAATATCGGTTGTCCCAGACTGTTTTCTTTGTGGAGAATATCCAATAGCAGCAGATCATAGAACCAAAACCTGTCTTTAAAACTCAATTTGTCCAAACCCTTTCCAGCCTTCAGGTGTTCGATCACCTTGGGCACCTTTTTCGCGCTGCTTTTAAAAGTGTAGCCGGTACTGGGCTTCGCCCAACCTCCGGCCATTCCAATATGCAAAATATGAGGGGTGTTGTTTTCCGAAAATTGGTAACAGGTCATCGGGATACTGCCCTCTTCCCGATCGAGGATGTCGAAGTCGTGGCACCCGAGATCGTTATTGATATAATCTTTGATGGCCAGTTCATATTCTTCCCTTGGGAGCAGTCTTTCGGAAAATAAGGTATATTCCACAAGGCCTTCATTTTTGCTGAAAGGAAGTACGTACATAAAACGGGTGTTTCCTTTTTGGGGTATCGAAAAATCCATGAATGTGGCCCTGTCTTCCTTAAATACAGGTTCCTTGGTCTTGATGAACCATCCGATGAAATGCTGTTGCAACAAGGGATACCTTTGTTGCGCCATCGCCAATTTATAATCGAAAATACTATTGAAAACCGCCTTGGCGGTATACTGACCATGCTCGGTCACTACTTTGGCACCATTTCCGATGTCCAAAACTTCGTTGACCCGCTCTTGCGAAAAAGTCACATTCCTGTAACCCTTTATCCTTTGAAGATAGTGGTTGTAGAAATCGATGCCCCGGATCATTTTGTAACGATAGGGTGCAATGGCAAATTCCTT
>JBATHI010000575.1:0-1961 GCA_049666645.1 Flavobacteriaceae bacterium
TGTCTCCCGCTTTTTTTTGTTCAAACTCCCTTTTCAGTTCCGGGGAAGCCTCCAACATTCGTTGGGCCATGGGTTCCATCACATAGGCTTCGATATATTCAGTACGTTGAAAAATCGAAGGGAAAAATCCCCAGCTAAAAAAGGAATCCCGTGATAAAGGCTCCAATAAGACCATTGCCAGATCTCCCAGGGTTTGGTCTGTGGAAATATAGGCAGATCCCATTGGGAATACTTCCATTCGCATTTCCGACCGGGGATTGCCGTTTACCTGCACGTGTCCTTCGAAGGGTATGACTTCATGGCTTTCATTTTCGAATTTGGCATCCCTGATCCGATACATTTCCACGTTCACTTCGCGGGGCTCGGAAATGATTTCCATTTGAATGCCGTGCCATTTCAGGCGTTCCAATACCTCATCGCATAAGGCGGGCACCCAATAACCTATTGGCCTTGCGATCAAATCTACGGGTTCAGAGGCCAAATAATTGACCACGGTCATGGTTTCCGGTTTTCCGGTCCATTGAACATATTCCGAATCGGTAATCGAGGATTTTAACAGTTTGGATGAAATTCCTTTTAAAGTAAGGCTATCAGGTGGCACCACGGCTTGTTCCGATACCTTAAGGTCGGCCTGCACGTCGTAGCCCAGGGCATTTTTCATCTGTGGTATCTTGAACATCATCGGGATTTTTGAGGGCCTTGCCATTTGGTCATTGGTTGCAATTTCGCGGAGCTTTTGCCCTTCGATTGCCAATAACTTAAGGGTGCTCTCCAACAAGACATAGGTGCCCAACACCCTTTGCTTAAAAGGTTTCAATGAATGGTTTTCCACCAAAAGAGTCGGCATATGCCTTAAATTGCCATAGGCATCGGAAAACCTGGGTCCGCCCATGTTCAATATATTGCCCTGCGAAAAATCACGGTCGTTCAAGGCAAACAGCAATGGTCCGGGGATATGGCCATTGATCCTTAAATCGCGATCGGCATAAGGCTTATAGGTCATTTCCAGCCATTGGGAAATGGCCGGGGAATATCCCTGTTGCCCCAAACCGCCAAAAGTAACGTCGTATTGGTAGTCGACCCCATCGGTCACATGGATGTCCATATACAAGAGGGGATCGTAGTGGTTCATCACCTGCACCACGGCCTTGATTTCCTCGGTATCGAGCTTGGCATAATCCCTGTTCAGGTTCAAATTCTTGGCATTGGTTCTCCATCCCATATTTTGGGGACCCCTTTGATTGGGTCTGTTGTAGGGTGAGGAACGTTCATGGCCGTCTACGTTCAATATCGGGATGAAAAGAAAATTCACCTTGGCCAACAGTACACTCTTTTCCCCAAAGGCAATGTCGCGCAGCAACATCATACCCGCATCCTTACCGTCTATTTCCCCCGAGTGGATTCCTGCTTGCGCAAAAAATAACGCCTTTTCAGACTTTTTTAGGGCCTCAGGCCGGATGTCTTCATCCGAAGAAGCGATAATCATGAAAATATCCCGTCCTTCCAGACTTTTGCCAATGGAAACCATGTGCAATAGTGGCGATCTGGAACAAAGATTTTTTAACCAATCCATGGTTTCCACATAATTTGGCGTGGTCACAAAATCCGATTTTTCCGTGGGCGTTCTCCACAGATCGTTCGGCTTGGCGATAAGGGATTCGCTCGTTCCGTACCACTCGGCCACCGGTGGAAGCATATCTTGGGCCGAAACGGAAAATAATGCAATACAAAACATAGGGCAAAGCGAGGATCGAAAGAAGGTGGGAATGGTCATAGGAAGTTATTGATTTATTTTGGAAATCGATGGTGCGAATTCATGCGAACACAATCGTTCGAAGATATGAAATATCGAATGGGTTATACGAATTTGAACTTACTTTTGGCAGCCCCAAAAAATATGTGATCTTAAATATTTGGTCCCGAAAGGAACAAACCATTCGGTCTTTGCCCACAAGCTTGTA
>JBATHI010000576.1:0-1581 GCA_049666645.1 Flavobacteriaceae bacterium
ATATGGGGTTCACATATTGTTCGGATTTCCCTAGGTGCAGCATTCGGTAAAACTGTGCCGCGCCTTCCAGAGGGATTCGTTTATCGGCCCTCTTAAAAAAGGTGTTGATGATCACCCGCCATTTTAGCGAGGAAACCACGCCGGTATGCAGGATGGTATCGTCTATATCGCTGATTACCCCGAATTCTGACAAGTTCGAAGGGATCAACATTTCACCATAAAAACGATTGGGAAACGTTTTGTCGGCAACGTTGCCACTTTCGGCGAAGGCTATTTCATAACGAAGCCAGCCTTCACTATCGGAAAGTCTGTCCAGTTCCGATAGGGGCACATCCATGAGATAATAGCCATCAATATCGGTTTTGCCATCGACCTTACGGCCATCTGCCAGGGTTATGGTAAGCGGGGTATTGCGTATTTCATCGGTTTCAAACCGCTTCCAGGTATTGAGCAACAACCTGAAAAATCCCTTATCCAAAAGATCGATGATCTCATCCTCCAAGGCTCGGCCTCTGGCATAAAAATGATGTGCATTTCCGTAGGAACGAAAAGTAATGATCTGCAGCGCATCTTTGTAATCGATCAAACCCATTTGCCCAAATATAGCAACAAAAAAACCACCCTACTTTCGAAGGACGGTTTTATCTATTTCTTTGATCGATTATTTCTTTTTGATATCCACTCGGTCTATGGTAATATCAACCTCGGCACCCTTTTGTTTTACCGAAGCATTTTCAAACTGTTCAAGTTGCGCTTTCACTTCGGCCTCGGTACCCTTAAAAACCTTCTCTTCGGTGACCTTTTTACCATTGATGATAGTGGTATATGCTATTGTAGCTTCCGCCATGGCATCATTTTCAACATTCATGGTGATGGTGGTTGTTTTGGTTTGGTTATCAACGGCATTCGAAGCGGTATCGGCCAAATTCAACGCGATACTCGGCGCAATGACCAAGGCAACGACCGACATCAACTTCAAAAGGATGTTCAAAGATGGGCCCGAAGTATCCTTGAAGGGATCTCCAACGGTATCGCCCACCACGGCCGCTTTATGTGCATCGCTACCTTTGCGACCATCGGCTTCTATCATTTTTTTGGCATTGTCCCAAGCACCGCCCGCATTCGATTGGAAGATGGCCATGAGCACCCCGGCAGAAGTTACCCCTGCCAGCAGACCTCCCAACATTTCAGCACCGCCTATAAAGCCAACAGCTACCGGCACGGCGATGGCCAAAAGGCCCGGAAAAACCATTTCTTTAATCGAGGCTTTTGTGGAAATGGCAACACATTTATCGTATTGCGCCACCCCATCGGCGGCATCAAAAATAGCCCTGTCTTCTTTGGTCGCTTTAGAGAGATCGGAATTGTACTTCCTCATAATTTCCAAAGCGGCCTTCAACTCTGGAATGTCCCTGAACTGGCGTCGTACTTCCTCGATCATCGCCATTGCGGCACGGCCCACGGCATTCATCGAAAGGGCCGAAAACACAAAAGGCAACATCGCCCCGACCAAGAGTCCGGCCATCACGTTCGGCTTTGATACATCGATTGAATTGACATGAGCCACCTGCATAAAGGCAG
>JBATHI010000577.1:0-4497 GCA_049666645.1 Flavobacteriaceae bacterium
GCAGTATCCCGGTCAGGCCAATGGCCAAATCGTAAGGATTGATAGACCCCAACATGGTCAAACTATTGAAGACCAACTGATGAAAGTGTTTGCTTTTTTCAATATTGGTGCCCAGTAAGTGCCCCAATTGACTGAAAATTATGATAATGGCGGCTCCTGAGGTAAAACCGCTGATAACGGGTTTGGACAAAAAGTTGACCAGAAAGCCCATTCGGAAAAGGCCGAACAATAGTTGGATCACCCCGACCGAAAGCCCCAAAAAAAGGGCCATGGCGATATAGTTTTCTACCCCGGTGATCGAAAGTGCCCCCAAGCCGGCGGCCACCAAGAGCGAATCCATGGCCACGGGCCCCATGCCCACTTGGCGGGACGTGCCCAAAAAAGCATAGATCAATACGGGGACCAAGGCGGTATAAAGCCCGTATACCGGTGGCAATCCGGCAATCATGGCATAGGCCATCCCTTGGGGGACCAATATGATGCCAACCGTAAGACCGGCCACCACATCTTTGGGGAAATCGCTTTTTTTATAATGGGACAACCATCCTAAGAAGGGCAGGAATTTTCGCATGTGATAAAGGTACTGTAAAATCTAAAATAGCGGATTTGGTTCTTTTGCAAACCTGGTTCGAAATCGCGCTCATGACCCATGATCGACTTCCGGCACCAAAAAAGAATAACCCGGTCAAGACAACCCATTGACGGTCATTCTCAGTTTGCTGAGGTTGGTCAACAATTTTTCAAGATGGTCTAAGTGGAGCATATTGGCCCCGTCGCTTTTGGCATTGGCGGGATCGAAATGGGTCTCCATGAAAATGCCGTCGACTCCCGCGGCGATCCCTGCCCGGGCAATGGTCTCTATCATGTCGGGCCGGCCCCCGGTCACTCCTGTCGACTGGTTGGGCTGTTGCAGCGAATGGGTCACATCGAGCACCACAGGGGCATATTTTTTCATGGTGGGTATGCCCCTGAAATCGACGATCATGTCCTGATAGCCGAACATGGTGCCCCGGTCGGTGATGATGGCCTGTTGGTTGCCGGAATCGGTGACCTTGGCCACGGCATGTTTCATGCTTTCCGGGCTCATGAATTGCCCTTTTTTTAGATTGATGGTCTTGCCGGTCTTTGCAGCAGCGATCACCAGATCGGTCTGGCGTACCAAAAATGCGGGAATCTGGAGGATATCGACGTATTCCGCTGCCATGGCGGCATCCGAAATTTCATGGATGTCGGTAATGGTGGGTACCTGAAAGCTTTCCGAAACCTTGCGCAGTATTTTGAGAGCCCTTTCGTCCCCGATACCGGTGAAGGAGTCGATGCGGTTTCGGTTGGCCTTTTTAAAACTTCCTTTGAACACATAAGGAATTTTGAGCCTGTCGGTCACCGAAACTATTTTTTCCGCAATGCGCATCGCCATGTCCTCGCCCTCAATGGCGCAGGGGCCGGATAAAAGAAAAAAGTTATTGCTCTTGAGATGTTTCAGTTGCGGGATTAAATCAAGCTTCATATGGTTAGGTGTTTCGTCGGCAAAGATAGCGGTTTTTGAGAGGAATCGAACCCGTGCGAACCTTCTCAAAATCAGTAATCTAAAAATAACATAACTTTGGCGGTTGGAGCAAAAAATAGGAGTATCTTTGCACGCTGAAAAATAGCAAGCATACCGCCATCAATTAAAATATATGTCCACAACAAAGAACATTGCCATCATTGCGCACGTAGACCACGGAAAAACGACCTTGGTGGATAAGATCATGTACCACTGCCACTTATTCCGCGAGAACGAGAATGCAGGAGATTTGATATTGGACAACAACGATCTTGAACGCGAACGCGGTATCACCATCACTTCGAAAAACGTTTCCGTGGTCTATAAAGATACCAAGATCAATATCATCGATACCCCCGGTCACGCCGATTTCGGTGGCGAAGTGGAGCGGGTACTCAATATGGCCGATGGCGTGCTACTATTGGTCGATGCCTTTGAAGGCCCTATGCCGCAGACCCGTTTTGTACTGCAAAAGGCAATCGATCTGGGTTTGAAACCCTGTGTGGTCATCAATAAGGTCGATAAGGAGAACTGTACCCCTGAAGAAGTGCATGAAAAAGTATTCGATCTGATGTTCGAACTGGGGGCGGAAGAATGGCAGCTCGATTTCCCGACCGTATATGGTTCGGCAAAGCACAACTGGATGAGCGATGACTGGAAAAACCCAACGGATTCAATCGAACCCTTGTTGGACATGGTGATCGAGCACATCCCTACCTTTAAACCGGAAGAAGGGAATACCCAAATGTTGATCACATCCCTCGACTTTTCCTCTTTCACGGGGCGGATTGCCATAGGCAGACTTTTACGTGGCAGCCTCAAGGAAAATCAGCAGATTTCCTTGGTAAAGCGCAACGGAAGCATCGTGAAGTCAAAAATTAAGGAACTATACACTTTCGAAGGCTTGGGTCGTGTGAAGGTCAAGGAGGTGGCCGCAGGCGATATTTGTGCCATCGTGGGATTGGAAGGTTTCGAAATCGGCGATACCATTGCCGACCTTGAAAATCCGGAGGGTCTAAAGACCATCGCCATCGACGAGCCCACCATGAGTATGTTGTTTACTATTAACGATAGTCCGTTTTTCGGCCAGGACGGCAAATTCGTTACTTCAAGGCATATCAAGGAACGTTTGGAACGTGAATTGGAAAAGAATTTGGCGCTTAGGGTCAACGAAACCGACAGTGCCGACAAATTCCTGGTCTTTGGCCGTGGGGTATTGCACCTTTCGGTCTTGATTGAAACCATGAGACGGGAAGGCTACGAACTTCAGATCGGGCAGCCCCAGGTGATCATCAAGGAAATCGATGGGGTGAAATGCGAGCCCATCGAACAATTGACCATCGATTTACCGGAAGAGGTCTCTGGCAAGGCGGTTGAGATGGTCTCGATTCGCAAAGGGGAAATGATCGGTATGGAAGCCAAAGGTTCCCGAATGATCTGTGAATTCCTGATTCCTTCAAGGGGTATCATAGGGCTTCGTAACCAACTGTTGACCGCTACGGCGGGTGAAGCCATCATGGCGCACCGCTTCCTGGAGTACCAGCCCATGAAAGGGAACATTCCACAACGGCAAAATGGTTCTTTGGTTTCCATGGAGAAGGGCAAGGCCATACCCTATTCGATCGACAAGCTGCAAGACCGCGGTAAGTTTTTCGTGGATCCGGGGGAAGACATCTATGAGGGTCAGGTAATCGGGGAAAATTCGAGAGGCGATGACATGACCATCAACATCACCAAAACCAAAAAGTTATCGAATGTTCGATCTTCCGGGGCCGATGATAAGGCCAAGATTGTTCCGGCGATCAAGTTTTCCCTGGAGGAGGCACTGGAGTACATCCAAAAGGACGAATATGTGGAGGTGACCCCGAAACACTTGCGTCTGCGCAAAGTTTACCTTACCGAGGTCGATCGCAAGCGCAATAAAATAAATTAAGAAAAAGTGGTTTCCATAAAAAATCCCAGGGGCAGCTGCCCCTGGGATTTTTTATTTTATGGAAAACAGGAATCAAGCTTTAGGCACCAAACAGGCCGCGGCCGCGGCAGCTCCAATGATGCCCGCATGGTTCTGGAGCTCGGCCGCAATGACCGGAGTTTCGATGGTGATACAGGCCTCGAATTCGGCAAAATCCTTGGAAGCGCCACCCCCTAAAATAATGAGGTCGGGAGAAATGATCAATTCTACGAATTCCAAAAAAATATTGAACCGCTTGCCCCATTCCACATAGCTGAGCTGTTCGCGTTCCCTGGCAGAATCGGCGGCCCAAAGTTCAATCTTATCGAATTCCTTGTAGGGAATCTGGCCCAATTCTACATTCGGGATGAGCTCCCCGTTCCAAAAGGCGCCACTGCCCAAGCCGGTGCCGATGGTAATCATCACCACCAGACCTTTTCGACCTTTTCCAATACCATAGTTCATCGTGGCATAACCCGCCGCATCGGCATCATTGACCACGACCACCGGTTGCTTTGCATACTTCGAAAACTGTTCTTCGACATTACGGCCATACCATTTTTTATGCAGGTTGCCTTCCGACTTGCAAACCCCATGTTTGATCACGGTGGGGAAACCAATTCCGATCGGCCCTTTGTGATTGAAATATTCAACGATTTCAGCGACGACTTTGGCCATGGGCTTGGGCTTCCTCGACGCGGGTGTTGATATCCTATAGCGTTCGGTGAGCATCTCACCGGTTTCCGAATTTACCAAGGCCCCTTTGATCCCTGAGCCTCCAACGTCGATTCCCAAAACTTCCATTCCAGTGGTTTAATTTTACGCGGCAAAGTAACAAAAAGTTTTGGGAGTATGGGAGCGCCAGGTCATACAAGTTGGGAACGATCCTTCAAATGATCAAAAATCAATTGTGCCGTGGCCCCAACTTTATGACGATCCGCATAGGTCAGCCAAGCCATTTCCCCATCCGGGGAGCGCAGCTCGATCATACCCTTGTATG
>JBATHI010000578.1:0-1674 GCA_049666645.1 Flavobacteriaceae bacterium
GAAGCGACATTAAATAATAGGGCACCGCGTTCTTCACAAAATTGCCATAGAGGGAGTCCGCAATTTGGTACTGACCGCCCCTATATTCCACTGCGGAAATCCATTTATTGTTTTCGTCGTTAAGCAAGGGAAAAATCTTCACTATTTCCCCACCCAATGCCATGTTCAAAAGACTTAGACGGATGTTGGCATCCTTGAAGTCTTGTTGAAACTGGTTGGGGTTGTTCGTTGCCGTGGCATCCCTTAGATAGGGCTCCAGCTTGTAATTGCCCTGGGCGTCGAAGAAGTCGATCGCCTTGACATATCTCTGTCCTTCGGGCACCCCAATGATTTTACGGATACTGTCATTTTTTCCTTTTTTGTCCAAGGCGATAAATTCGGTATTGTACCAAATTGCCGGATTGATCATCATTGAAAGGAACACCTGATCTGAATTCAAACCGTTATACTTGTCCTTTAAACTTAATTTTCGCAACAATTCGGATGAAAAGGTATTGATCGGCTTCATTCGTCCTCCCTCATCCTGAATGACCAATTTGCCAAATTTGGCAGCATGTTCCTTCGCCACCGTGGAGGCATCGATCATCGAATCTATCTGGGTTTGGGTCGGCATGGCATCGTGGTCGTGGCCATCGTCCGAAGTATGTTCTTGGGAAGAAGCAGACCAAACAAACCCTAAAATCAAAACAGCGGCCAAGGCCTTTTTCTTCGATTTGAGTTTATCCAAGGAACTGGACAGGTCCTTGAATCGGGTCTTACCAAAAAACATAATGCCCATCAGTCCCAGATACAATAAAAAATAACCGATATAGGTGATCCAAGTGCCCCACTGGTCGTGATTCACAGAAAGGATAGTCCCCTTTTCATCGGGATGGAAGCTCGACTGGAAAAAGCGGTATCCTTTATGATCGAGCACATGGTTCATAAAAATATCGTAATCGAATGGCCGGTCATCAGCTACCGAGATCTTGCTCATAAAAGAGGCATAACCTTTTTCGGTGCCGGGATATTTTTCAGCGATAAAATCGTTCAGTTTGATGGCAAAAGGCAATTCATAGACTTTGGAACCATAGGCCAACATAAAATCGAGGCCACCTACCGCGAATTTATCGGTGAAATTGGTACTGCCCTTTCCCCCCAATATCCTTTTCTGAACCACCTCTCCCCCAGCGGCCACTTCAACCACCAACGCATCCTGCGTGGCCTCGGAAAGCTCGTTTTTTGGGACTTCCACCACACCATAAGACCCCTTGATGGGCGGCTCCGGAATTACGAATTGCATTCCGGCAGTGTTGTAGAGCGACCTTAACTGCAGGCTTTGCAGGCTATCCTTCACCAACTGTCCCTGAAATTGATCGGCCATGCGCATGAAACTACCTTCAAAAGCCGATTTGATTTGATAGATACTATCGTTGATGAAAAGATTGATGGCCCCATCGGTGGGCTTGTTAAGCGCGAAAAGCACATTGTGGATATTGGCCACCTGACCGACCTCGAGGTAATGGTCATGTCTTTGACCATCACCAGCCTCCACGATTTTCAAGAATTCAATACCGTTTGCGTCGGGCACAACCCCTTCCTTGGCCCCTTTGATGAAGTCGACATAGGAAATGGTAAAGTCCCGCCCGTTGTAATCGGAATTCCATGGAAGGTTCGATTTGATGGCCTCTGGGG
>JBATHI010000579.1:0-2503 GCA_049666645.1 Flavobacteriaceae bacterium
CCCTCAAACAGATTTGCGGTAAGCATGGCCTATTATTGCTCGAGGATGCTTGCCAAGCCATTGGGGGCACTTATGAAGGCAGACCGTTGGGAAGTATAGGTGATTTGGGCTGCTTCTCTTTCGACTACGTGAAAACCATTACCTGTGGGGAAGGTGGCGCCATTATCACCAACAATGAAAACTATTATAAAAATGCCGATCATTATTCCGATCATGGGCACGACCATGTCGGAAAGGACAGGGGTGCGGAAACCCATCCTTTTTTAGGGTATAATTTCAGGATTTCCGAGTTGAACGCTGCAGTCGGACTTGCACAAATTTCCAGGTTGGACGATTTCCTGTTCCTCCAAAAAAAGAATTATACCGTATTGAGGGAGGCTCTGGAAGAGCTTCCCGGCTTCACTTTCAGAAGGGTTCCGTTGGGCGGGGTCGAGAGCCATGCGTTCCTGAATTTTTTCCTGCCCGATCAAGATTTGGCCAAAAAGGCCCATATAGCGCTTCAAGAACAGGGTGTCGACGGCTGTTTTTATTGGTACGACAATAATTGGCATTATTATCGCAAATGGGAGCACCTACTGCATCGAAAATCTTTGGGGAAATTACCTGAAGAAGTCATGCGACAACTCCCGGATTTTGAAAAGTCGGATTTTTCCTTGTCAGACCATTGGGTGGGCCGAAATATATCTTGTCTGGTCAAGTTGGGCTGGTCTGACGAAGAGGTTAAAAATCGTGCCAGAAGAATGGTGGAGGCCCTACGGCCATTATTAAATCATCAATAGCCTACATGGCCTACGATTTCAAGTCCATACCCGACCATGCCCACGCGTTTGGTCTGGGCCGTATTGGTCAGTAGGATGATCTTGGAGATATTCAAGTCGTGTAAAATTTGAGCGCCCACGCCAAAATCCTTGGTATCCATATCTATTTTAGGGGCGCGAAAAATTCCTTTCTTCTGTAATTCCTTTAATTCCGAAAGCCTGTTCAGCAAATTCAGTGCGCTGAATTCTTGGTTGATGAATACAAATGCTCCTTTTTCGGCAGCATTTATGGCCTTGAACATGTCTTCCAGTTTTTTGTCGGGATTGTCGGTCAGGGTACCCAAAATATCATTGTTCACCAGGGTGGCGTTGATCCTGGTCAACACCGGCTCATCGGTTCGCCAGTTTCCCTTGGTAAGTGCTATGTGAATTTGGTCATTCGTGGTCTGCTTGTAGGCACGAAGCCTGAATTCCCCAAAACGGGTGGTGATGTTGAAGTCGTCTTTTTTTTCGATGAGGCTGTCATGCTCCATGCGATAGGCCACCAAATCTTCAATTGAGATTACTTTAAGATCAAACTTTTTGGCCACTTTCATCAACTGTGGCAAGCGTGCCATGGTACCGTCTTCATTCAGGATTTCGACCAAAATGCCCGCAGGTTTCAGTCCGGCCAATCTGGCAAGATCTATGGCGGCCTCGGTATGCCCGGTTCTTCGCAAAACTCCGCCATTTTTTGCCCGAAGCGGAAAGATATGTCCGGGCCTTCCCAGATCATGGGGTTTCGTATGGTCATCGGTCAGTGCCAAAATGGTCTTGGCCCTATCGTGGACAGATATGCCCGTGGTACAGCCATGCCCGATCAAATCGACCGAAACCGTGAACTGGGTCTGGTGGAGCACTGTATTGTTCTGCACCATCATATCCAGATCAAGGTCGTGGCATCGATCTTCGGTGAGCGGGGCACAGATCAGGCCACGGCCGTGTTGGGCCATGAAATTGATCATCTCCGGGGTCACCTTCTCCGCAGCCGCTATGAAGTCGCCTTCATTTTCGCGGTTTTCATCGTCAACCACAATGATCACCTTGCCCTTGGCGATATCGGCCATGGCCTCTTCAATGGTATTCAACTGTATATGTTTCTCCAATTTCGTAATCATGTAATTGTCGGTTTGTCTTTTTTGCCAAATCTCGATTTCAAGCTGTCGAATAACGATCCAAAAGTCATCAAGCCCTTGTCGGCAGTGGCCCTTTTGGTCAAATATATGCCCAAAGGTAACATAATCAAAGTAGAAACCCATGCCCCGAGAATGGGATGGATGTTGTTCTCTTTGGCATAGTTCCCCGCAAAAACCCCCATAAAATAATAGACCAGGAAAAGCATGATGGCGATGACCATCGGCAAGCCTACGCCCCCTTTTCGGATGATCGCCCCTAACGGGGCCCCAACAAAAAACAAAATGATACAGGAAAGGGCCAGAGCGAATTTCTTGTGCAGCGAAAGAATGTGCATATTGTATATTTTGTACCTTTTTTTAAGCTCATCTTTTTTGGCCTGGATAGAGGAGAGGACGTTCGTTATTGAATTTTTGGCAGTATTCATGATCTGCCCTTGCTGACGGTCTTGATAAAGATCGATCACATTGTCGAATGCTTTGGCCTGACTGCCCGTTTTTCGAAGGTCCTCCACCGTTTCCGCATCGAGGGTATTTGTGCTGTCTATGATTCCGCCGGTAAGTCGAACCGGG
>JBATHI010000580.1:0-5723 GCA_049666645.1 Flavobacteriaceae bacterium
GGTACCTGCAATTTTGTTTTTAAACCTTAACTAGTGCATGATCCCCATAAAAATCCTTGGGCCGGTCGGAAATATTGGATAACTTTCTTCCCAAAGGATTGAGTTCATGAAAACGCCTTTGTTGTTGTTTAACGAAAACGGAATCTATTGTCCGAAGGCCGACGTGTATCTCGATCCATGGAAGCCGGTCGACAAAGCGATCATCACCCATGGCCATGCAGATCATGCACGGTGGGGCCACCAACGCTATATTACCCATCACACCAATGTCGCTATTCTGAGGCATCGTTTAGGCCCCATTGCGGTAAGTGGGAAAGCTTGGGGCGAAACCTTTCAGGTCAACGGGGTGACCTTCTCCCTTCATCCAGCCGGGCATATTGTGGGCGCCTCCCAAGTTCGGGTGGCCTGTCAAGGCGAAGTTTGGGTGTTTTCCGGGGATTATAAAACGGAGGATGACGGTGTGGCAGAGCCTTTCGAACCCATCAAGTGCCATACCTTTATCACCGAATGCACCTTCGGCCTTCCCGCTTTCAAATGGACCCCCCAAGAGGAGGTGATGCGCCAGATCAATACTTGGTGGGCCGAAAACAAAGCCACTGGAAATACTTCCATATTGTTCGGATATTCGTTGGGGAAGGCGCAAAGGTTGCTCAAACACCTTGATCCTGAAATAGGGCCTATCCTTACCCATGGCGCGATAGAAAAGATGACCGATGTTTTACGACCCACGATCTCCTTTCCGGAAACACGTTTGATAACTGCCGATACGCCCAAGGACATTTTTAAGGGCGCGATGGTCTTGGCCCCGCCTTCGGCCCATGGGAGTACCTGGATCCGCAAAATGGTTCCTTTTGTGACCGCTACCGCAAGTGGTTGGATGACTTTCAGGGGTGCAAGGCGCCGCAGGGCGATCGATAAGGGTTTTGTGCTTTCAGACCATTGTGATTGGAACGGGCTTTTGGAGAGTATCAAGGCCACCGGGGCAGAGAAGGTGATCTGTACCCATGGTTATACCGAAATTTTTTCACGTTATCTAAGGGAAATCGGTTATGATGCCCGAACCGAAAAAACGCAATATGAAGGGGAAATGGCCGAAATGGAGCCCGCTAATGAATTGGACTCCGGAAAATGAAGCACTTTGCCCTACTCGTGAAGCTGCTCGACAGCACCAATAAAACGAACTTGAAAGTAGAAGCGTTGGCCAACTATTTTATGAATGCCGATGATCAAGACAAGTTATGGACCATTGCCATTTTATCGCACCGCCGACCGCCCAGGCCGGTAAATACCACCCTGCTTCGGGAATGGGCCACGGAATTGGCCGGAATACCTTCTTGGCTTTTTGAGGAATCGTACCATATCGTGGGGGATTTGGCCGAAACCATAGCACTGATCATTCCCGAAGGAGAGGAAGTATCCGATAAATCATTATCGCAGTTTTTGGAAGAACTGATCGACCTGAAAACAAAAAATGATGATGCCAAAAAGCAATACCTGTTCGATAATTGGAGAAGCCTTAATTACTATGAAAGGTTCGTGTTCAACAAATTGATGACAGGGGGATTCAGGATTGGCATCAGCCAGAAATTAATGACCAGGGCCTTGGCAAAGGCTACCGGCATCGATGAAGATATACTGGCGTATAAACTGATGGGCGCATGGAACCCAACAAAGACCACCTATAAGGATTTGGTCCTTCAAAAGAACCCGGATGACTACTTGTCAAAACCCTACCCATTTTATCTGGCCTATGCCCTCGAGGGCAGTGTTCAAGAGTTGGGCGATGTGCGCGATTGGTCTGCCGAACACAAATGGGACGGTATACGCGCCCAGGTGATTTTCAGGAACAATGCGCTTTTTGTTTGGAGCAGGGGGGAGGAGTTGGTCACCGACAAATATCCCGAGCTTTCCGAATTGGTAGGTATTATTCCCAATGGCACTGTTTTGGACGGGGAGCTCCTTCCCTTCAAAAATGGTAACATTGAAAGTTTCAATGCCCTGCAGACCCGCATAGGCAGAAAAAACGTTTCCAAGGCCCTGTTGGCCAAAACGCCCGTCATCCTAAAAGCCTATGACCTCCTCGAATGGCAGCAGGCCGATATAAGGGTACGGCCATTTAAAGATCGTAGGACCATCTTGGAACAATTGTATCGCGATATCGATTCAAAACAAAGCGTGATGCACTTGTCGGAAACCTTGTTCCTCAACAGCTGGGAAGATGCCGCGGCCGAAAGATCCCGATCAAGGGAAGTACGAAGCGAAGGTTTGATGCTGAAACGAAACAATTCCCCTTATTTGGTGGGGCGGAAAAAAGGCGACTGGTGGAAATGGAAGGTAGACCCCCTTACCATTGATGCCGTGCTTACCTACGCGATGCGAGGCCATGGCCGCCGCAGTAACTTGTTTACCGATTATACCTTCGCGCTCTGGGATAAGGATGCCGAGGGCAACCCCCAATTGGTAACCTTCGCCAAGGCTTATTCCGGTTTGACCGACGTGGAGTTCAGGGAGGTCGATAAATTTATCAAGGCCCATACGATGGAAAGATTTGGGCCCGTGCGAAGTGTCGTCCCGGAATTGGTGTTCGAAATCGCCTTTGAGGGCATTTCATCATCAAAAAGGCATAAAAGCGGGGTGGCCACCCGGTTCCCCAGGATTCTGAGATGGCGAAAGGATAAAAAGATTTCTGAGGCCAATACCTTGGACGATTTAAAAAGGATGATTATTTGATTCGGTTCAAAAAAGCATGTCCAAACGGAAATCGACAGTGGTATAAACGGCGTGTACAACGCCAACATTTTAAAACAGGGACTGGCCCATGGGCAACCTTAGATCCTGCTCAACTTGATCGGATAGGTCTTCCCCGATGCCCATTGAGGGATATAGAGATTTGCGTCATTGTCGACCAAGACGTCATGTGGGTTTCGAAAAGTACTCCCATCGTATACCGGTGCCAATAATACGCCATCTTGATATTGTGGGGCACTACCGCCCGGGAGGGAAACCACTTTATTGTCTTTGTCCAATACTGCCAACATCCCGTCATAGGCATCCCAGGTTTTGGTGACGATTACCGCAAAATAAATATTTTCACCATTGATTACCGGTCGGCACACGGAGCATCCCGGAAGCGAAACCGTTTCCAAATGCCGACCATCCAAGGTAAACCGTTTGAATTGTTGTTTTGCCCTTGAGGTGATCAACAGCGTAGGACGGGCCGGGTCCCTGGTATCCAGTGTAATGCCATGACAACAGCTAAATTCAGATTCCCCCTCGCCCTTTCCTCCGAAATGGCGGATGTATTCCCCTTGGGAATTGTATTGAATGATGTAATTTTCCCCATAACCATCCGCAATATAAATGTCCCCATTGGGCATAATGGCGGTTTCGGTGGGTTTGAATTGATCATCGCTCGTATAGCCCGATACTTCCCTTGGCCTTTCAAAAGCCATTAAAATACGGCCATCCAATGTCGTTTTGAACACTTTATGGGTTTCGGGATCGGTGATGAAAAGAAATTGGTCATCACCTTCGCCGGTAATCGAGAGTCCGTGCGCTCCCGGAAATTCCGTTCCCCAGGAATCGAGGACTTTGCCCATCCGGTCATATATGATTACATTGTTGTTGTTTTCCCCAGTGGTGGTCATAAAAATCCTTCCCTTGCTGTCGAGCACCATTTCATGGCAATCGTTCACAGGTATCTTCGATGGATCCTGAACCCCCCATTCCTTATCGACTCTATAGGTAAAGCCGCCATGTCCCACGATTTCTTGGTGCTTGTTCGAATGTGAAATACCGAAAGTAAAGGCCGGGGCAATCATGCCGGCACCGGTTGCCAAGGCCGTTTTTTTGATAAAGGTTCTGCGCGTACTATGTTTTGACTCCATTTGTATTTCGGTTCTATTTTATGTATCGGGTACTCCGTGATGCTTAGGCCCCAACAATCGAAAGATATCCGTTAAATCTGCACAATCCACCTCTAAAATGTGGCGAATGGCCAAGAGATTCCTTTCGTTACGGAGTTAAAAAAGGAAACGGACTATTCTCGATCCTTTTTATCGACTTGTTTAGAGCAATCCTTAAAATTACATTTTTTTGACATATGTCACATTTTTTTTGAAAATGATCTGGCCATGGTATTAAAAAGAAACAGTTTATATCACAGCCGACATGAATGCCATCGTCGGGAATCTATTGGCTTGCCCCCCCCTGGCAATAATACTGGCATACCGAATTTTTGTAATCGAAAATAAGTTTTACCTTTGCCTTCTGTTTTGGGACATTAGCTCAGCTGGTTTAGAGCGCTGCCTTGACAGGGCAGAGGTCACTGGTTCGAACCCAGTATGTCCCACTTTTCAATCTTCCCATAAGTTCCCCATCCCATTTGGGGCCATGGCCGTTACGATCCTAAAGGAATTCCATCAAAAGCGTATTTTTTAGGTAAAATAGCTGCTCCCTGCCCACAATCATTTAGTACTTTTGAACGTTAAGGTAAACGGGAGTTTGTCGACCAAAAGACATTTTTGCCTGTATTGGTATTAAAGCATCCCAAAATGGAAGTTTTTCATGCTGGATAGGACCTATAAATATTCCAACACCCGCTCCAGGGCCATCCCCCTTGAGCCTTTGATCAACACCGTGCCTTTTTCCAAAGGGTGTTTGCGCAAATGGGCCGCAAGGGCATCAAAATCCCTAAACTTAGGGAGTTTTGAATCGGCGGTATAAAAATTCTCACCGACCAAATAGGATTTATGAAAATGGATTTGGGCTACCCTGTCGGCTATTTCTTGGTGCTCTTTTTTTGCACTTTCCCCCAATTCGAACATATCGCCCAAAATGACCATTTTATGGGCCGCTTCCAGATTCTCAAAACTATCGAGTGCGGCATTCATACTGGTCGGATTGGCATTATAGGCATCAAGAACGATTTGATGGCCATTTTTGGTAATGATCTGTGAACGGTTGTTCTTGGGTTCATAATGTTCCAATGCCTTTTTGATGGCCTGCAGGGGTATCCCGAAATATTTTCCCATCAATATTGCGGCACAGCAATTGCTGAAGTTGTAATGGCCCATCAGTTGGGTTTGGATCATCGATCCCTCAACTTCCAGCTGAACGAACGGACGCGCGCCCAAAAACTTGATTTGATAGTACTGCGGATCTTGGACACTAAATCCCACTTTGTGTATATATTGACCCAGTTTTTGTAGTTGAATGGGATCATCGGCATTCATAAAAACCGTCTTGCCATGTGCTGTCAGATATTCGAACATTTCACTTTTTCCCTTGATGACCCCTTCCACACCTCCAAAACCTTCTAAATGCGCTTTCCCAAAATTGGTGATATAACCAAAATCGGGCGCAGCGATCCTACATAAAAATTCAATTTCTTTTTGATGGTTTGCCCCCATTTCCACCACCGCCATTTCGGTATCTTCCTCGATGCGCAACAGGGTAAGCGCCACCCCGATGTGGTTGTTGAGGTTGCCCTGGGTCGCGATGGTCCTATATTTGGAGGCCAATACGGCATAGATCAACTCTTTGGTGGTGGTTTTTCCATTGCTGCCCGTAAGGGCTATGATTTGCGCATGGCAATATCTTCTATGGAATGTCGCCAGTTTTTGGAGGCATTCCAGCGCATTGTCGACCAGTATTGTCCTGTCGGAGGTTTCGTATTCCGGCTCGTCAACAATGGCGTAGGCCGCACCTTTTTCCAAGGCTTC
>JBATHI010000581.1:0-11721 GCA_049666645.1 Flavobacteriaceae bacterium
CCAATAAACCCTTGCATTTGGGACATATTCGCAACAATCTTTTGGGGTATTCCGTAGCGGAAATCCTCAAGGCTTCCGGAAAGAAGGTGTACAAGACCCAAATCATCAACGACCGTGGTATACACATCTGTAAGAGTATGGTGGCCTGGCAGCAATTCGGAAACGGCGCCACCCCTGAAAGCAGCGGTTTAAAGGGCGATAAATTGGTGGGCAATTATTATGTGGCTTTTGACAAGGCTTATAAAAAGGAGGTCGCGGCCATGGTCGCTAGCGGTGAGGACCTAAAAAAGGCCGAAAGGGAGGCCCCCATACTTCAAGAAGCACAAAAAATGTTGTTGCAATGGGAAGCGGGCGATGAGGCCGTGGTTTCCCTTTGGAAAAAAATGAATGCCTGGGTCTATGCCGGTTTTGAGGAAACCTATCGCAACCTGGGCGTGGATTTCGACAAGCTCTACTACGAGAGCGATACCTATTTATTGGGGAAGGATGTGGTTTTGGAAGGGATACAAAAAGGGGTTTTTTATAAAAAGGACGATGGCAGTGTCTGGATCGATCTCACCGACGAAGGTTTGGACGAAAAAATCGTTCTGCGTTCCGATGGTACCGCGGTATACATGACACAAGATATCGGTACGGCAATCCAACGGGTGAAAGACTATCCCGATATTGGGGGCATGGTCTATACCGTTGGCAATGAACAGGACTACCATTTTAAGGTCTTGTTCCTGATCCTTAAAAAGCTGGGTTACACTTGGGCAAAGCACCTTTACCATTTGAGCTACGGGATGGTCGACCTGCCCAGTGGCAAGATGAAGAGCCGCGAAGGCACTGTGGTCGACGCAGACGACCTGATGGCCGATATGAACCGGACAGCAGCTTCCATTTCCGAAGAATTGGGCAAGCTGGAAGACTACACGGAGACCGAGAAAGGGGAACTCCATCGCCTGATCGGCCTCGGGGCGCTGAAATATTACATCCTTAAAGTGGATCCCAAAAAACGCATTCTGTTCGACCCTCAGGAATCTGTCGATTTTCAAGGCAATACCGGGCCTTTCATACAGTACACTTACGCACGGATACAATCCATACTGAGAAGGGCCGATGCCGAGTTCGATTATTCACCAAAAGTGGTGGGCCTTTCGGAGGGCTTGCATGAAAAGGAAAAGGAACTCCTCAAGCAGCTTTTGAATTTTCCAGAGACCATTCAATTGGCCGCGGATAATTATAGTCCGGCTTTGATCGCCAACTACACCTACGATCTGGTACGGGAGTTCAATTCGTTCTACCAACAGGTTTCAATCTTGGGAGAACCCGAATTGCAAAAGAAAATGTTCCGGGTACAGTTGTCAAAAAAGGTTGCCGAGGTAATCCAATCGGCATTCCATCTCTTGGGCATTCAAGTTCCGGAAAGAATGTAGGATAAAACCTGGGAAGACAGGTTTTGGATAGGGAATCGCTTTCAATTATTGTATAGCCATTTCTTATTATGAATAAACATAAAAGGCCGCTC
This sequence comes from Flavobacteriaceae bacterium, assembly GCA_049666645.1. Lineage (GTDB taxonomy): Bacteria > Bacteroidota > Bacteroidia > Flavobacteriales > Flavobacteriaceae > Pelagihabitans. The sequence goes on from JBATHI010000581.1 coordinate 1,511, forward strand.
TAAAAGAGCGGCCTTTCAACAACCAACTAAATTAACAATAACTTATGCTTCTGCTTTTGCGGTAGCGGTTACTGCTAAATTGTAGACCACAAGACCAAAGCCAATCTTGTTGATGGCATCACCGATGTTGTAGACAACGTCCATGGAAAGTCCACCAAAGAAGCCTTCGTACCATCCCGGGGTACCGGCCATGTATCCGATGGGATAGATGGCCCAACCTACCAAGACGAACCAGCAAAGCGTTTTGTGGGCGGTCAAGACGGCACCTCCGGCAGCTTCGGCCAATTTTTTGGCCTGGCCCAACCAGATGTCATAGACGATGACAAAGTAGGCGATACCTGATATAAAGCCCCAAATCCAAGCTTGGTCCCTGAATACGGCTTCTCCCAAATATCCGGTGACCAACATGATCACAGAAAGGAAGATCAGGCGCCACATCAACGATTTTTTGGCACCTGCCACTTTGAGGATGAGGTAGAATTCGACGCACATCAGTGGCACGGTCAAAATCCAGTCCACATAGCGGAAAAAGGTCGGGGACTCACCGAAGTTGGCCCAGTAATCGCGCATGTACCAATAGTGCACCGCGGCGATGAAAGTGATCAATCCCGATACCAGGATGGAAGTTCTCCATTTCCTGTCATAGCTGTTCATGGAAAAGAAGAAAAAGGCAGAGGCCGCCATCATGGCCATACAGCCAACGAAAAAGGTAAAGCCCACATAGTCATTGGTCGCCATTTTGGATACCAAGGGAATCGAAGTCAGAAAAGTTTCCATAAATATTAGAGTTAAATTAGTTTTGTTTAAGTAAATTTACATATAAATAAACATTAATTGTGTAATTTTTAGTTAAATTTTTTCAACAAAATGGAAAATTCCAGCTTGAAATATGGGAAATTGCATAGTTTTATGGTGGTTTCGACCTTTTTTGCGCTGTGGTTGACTGTTTTTTTCGGGGACCTTGTGCAGCAACTGCTGGCCTATGTGCTGATCTTGACCTTTGGCATCCTGCATGGGGCCAATGACTTGAAGCTATTGCAAAAGTCGAAGCATAAGAATCTCAACGGGATCGGTTTTGTAAGGGTTCTGGCCTACTATATCATTTTCGTGGGGACCAGCCTGGCCCTGTTTTATTACATCCCTTCCATCGCCTTGTTGTCCTTTATCATTTTTAGCGGTTACCATTTTGGGGAACAGCATTGGGTCTTTAAGGTAAAGGAGTCGAGAATCGTAGGCTATATATTTTACCTCTGTTACGGCCTATTTATCCTTTTTCTACTTTTTTATGCCCACTGGTCGGAAGTCTCAGGGGTGATTGCCACCATTACAGGGCATGAACCGTTCAAGGGGATCTATGGGTATGGTTTGGTGTTGAGCGCTTCGGGAAGTCTGGCTTCACTTGGCTATTTGTGGTATAAGGGGTCTGTTCGGGCCAATTTGCCGAAAGAAGTCTTTTTTGTTCTTGTGTTCTTCGTTATTTTTAATACGGCCTCTCTGCTGTGGGCCTTTGCCATTTATTTTATCCTATGGCATTCGCTTCCCTCCCTTGCGGATCAGATCATGTATTTGTACGGCAATATCGGACCGAAGAGTATTCGTGATTATATCAGATCATCCTTTCCCTATTGGATCATTTCCGTTTTGGGCCTGCTGTTGTTGTTATATGTCTTTAGGAACAATGTCGAAACCTCCCTTTCCTTTTTCTTCTCGTTTTTGGCGGCGATCACTTTCCCCCATGTTTTGGTCATCAACCGCTTGAATCGGGATTAAAAACGCACTCGGAAGCTCAGGTTTGGGGTAAGGCCCAAGGAAATGTTCTCCACTTTTTCAATTTCATTCGACGCATTGAGGCGGTAATAGGTATTGAAGATGTTTTTTCGATCCGTAAAATTGAGTACGGAAATCCCTATCGTTGCCGCTGCCCCGGTTCCCAGGTCAAAGTCATAAATGGCCGAGGCATCGGCCCTGATATATTCCGGGAGCCGGCTACCGTTCGGTTCGTCGTAATTGATGCGGTTGGGAAAAACGCTGCTATCGATGGGGTCACTGGCCAAAGGCTCGGTATATGGTTTTCCACTGCGGTAGTTGAGCCCAACCCCAAGTTTTAAATTTCCTATATCGTAAGTTCCGGCCAAGGTAAGGGTATGCCTGATGTCCAGATTATTTGGGAATTGGCCGGGGACGATATCATCGAAGGTATAATCGTTGAGATTATAGGTATAACTCGTCCAGATACTATAGCGATCGGTTTTCTTATTGATCAGAAACTCGATGCCCCTTACCTCATATTTTCCGATTTCCCCGTTAAATTGGTCTTGGTTCTGAAAGCCTTGTGTAGCGGTGCTGATGCCTTTGACCTCCTTATAAAAACCCTCCAATCCGAGATACAGTTCCTGCTGGTCGTAATTGATTCCTACCGAACCCTGTTTGCTCTGCGTTACGGGAAGTCCCATCCCATCGGAGATGATCCACCTTCTCTTTTCGATGCCCAGGAAGTTCTGTTCCAGGTCTACGATCTGGTTGGTCGCCTGACTCTTGTATTCGCCCAGGGCCAATGCTTTCCACGCTTTTGAAAAGCGATAGTTGAGGTTGAGCCGCGGTTCCAGGATCACCTTTTCGAAATTCCCCGGATTTTGCAGGTAGTTCAGCCGTGCCCCAAACTGCGCAAAAAGTTTCCGATAGGGCGATGTATAGCCGATTTCTGAGTAGACCGAATGTGTTCGCACCACCCCTTTGATGTTGCTGTTGAAAGGGGGGGCGGTTACATTGGTGCCATTGGTAATCCCCGTTTCGCTCAGTTGATACCCGTTCAGCCAATTGAGATTTTCATCGGGACGGAAATGGGCATTGAGCTTCAATCCGGTTTCTTTGACCTGGTTGTTCTGGAACTGCTGTTGCTGGGCATCCGAAGAAATATTACGGGCATCAAGATTGTACCTGGTATAGTACATGTTGACATTGGTCGTGAACCGCTTTGTCCATTCACTGTCCAAACTGCCACCGAATGATAGGTTCGTCTGGTCGAGACTGCTTTGGGTGGCATTGTTCATGTCCCTGGAAAGCTCGGAATAATCCAGTGCATTGTTGATGTTTATAAAACTCAGCCGTAGCTTCTGCTTCGCATCGATATCATAAAGCAACTTCCCCGTAAAGTCATAAAAGTAGAAATCGCCTTCCCTTTCCACGATTTGGCTGTCCTGAAAGGCCCGATCGAAGAACTCGTTATAGGTAGGGGTATTGAAGAAATCGGTGAGGGAACGTCTGGCAGAGAGCTGCAAAGCCATCTTGTTGCCCAAGGGGAATTGCCCATAAACGTCCCCGCTGATCAGGTTGATGCCCGCCCCTCCAAAAAATCGGTCTTTGATATCATTTGTGGTGTGCATGTCTATAATACCGCTCACCCCATCCCCATATTGGGCGCTGGATCCGTTTTTGATCAATATCACCTTGTCCGTAAGATAAGGATTGAACGCGGAAATGAGCCCGAAAAAGTGCCCGGATTGGTACATTTTGATGCCGTCCCAAAGCAATAGGTTTTGATCGTTGCTGCCTCCCCTGATGTTGATGTCGGAAACGGTTTCATCAATACTTTTGATACCGGGAAGGGCTTGCACCGTTTGTAGCACATCGGGTTCGATGGTGCCTGGCAGTATGCCGAATTCGGAACTGTTCAACAAGATACTGGCATCGGTTTGTTTGGTGAGTCCGGTAGTCAGGAATTTGTACACCACCACTTCCTCCAATTCCTGATAGTAAGGATCCAACAACAGGGTTCTGCAATGGTTGGTATCGATCAGTTCCCCGGCTTCGACAAACAGCGTTTTGAAGCCCAAAAACTTGATCTGGAGTATTGCTTTTCTTGGCACTTTCTGCAGGGTAAAGCGACCCTGCGAATCGGTTACAACGGCTACTTTGCTCCCTAAAATTTCTACGGTCGCCCCCATAACGGTGTTTTCTTCAAAATTATCCAACACCGTGGCACAAATGTCAACCGTACTGCTTTTGGCCATGGAATAATAACGGTCGCTGATCCTTTGTATCTTGATCTGGGTTTGCTTCGTGATACTGGCCAGGATTCCTGCAAGATCTGCGCTGTTGGGAACCATGATCTGAACATTCCGCAAGTCGTCATCCACATAGGAAAACTTGATGTCAAAATCTTCTTCCAGCTTTTGGATAAAGGGTATGAGGTAGGCAGGGGTCGCTGTTTCCTGGGCCTTGGCGGTCAAGGCGGAAAGCAAGCAAAGACAAACAAATAAGGATAATGCCTTACGGAGTGTTTTCGGCATAGAACAACACTTTATTCCCCTCAAATTTAAACTTTATTTGGGAAGGAATACTGATGCTCTGCAAGGCCAAGTTGGCATCTGTATTACTGAAGGTACCCGTGAACAATTGTTCTGTATCCACATCACGGGTCTCCACCTTGATATCGTGCTGTCTTTCGAATTCGGCAAGCACATATTTCAAAGGTATACTTTTGAAGCTGCTCTCCCGGTTCATCCATGCGGGTAGCTTGGCATCAGGGTTTTCCGCGGCCACTCTATTGCCATTGATGGCAACAAAGGAGGTGCCTGCGGGCAATTTTGTTTCTTCACCTTTAAAGCTCACGCTCACCAAACCTTCATAACAGGTTACTTCGAAAAAGCCCCGTCGGTGCTCCACATTGAACTGGGTTCCCAGTACCGCAACGCTTCCGCCGTCGGTGATTACCGTAAAGCGTTTTCCCTTGGCCACCTTGAAGAAAGCTTCCCCTTCGAGATTCACGTTGCGCTGTTGGTCCCATTTCTTTAAACTATAGTTGATTTCGGAACCGGCGTTCAATACGATTTCAGAATTATCGGGCAATAACACCTCCTTGTTTTCGGCATACTGGGTGGTCACCGTTTCGTTGAGGCTGTTCAAATATAGATAGGCACCGGCCAAAAGTACCGCCACGACCGCTGCGACGCGCAGGAACATTTTGAAAGGTGCCAGCTGCACTACCTTGGTGTCTTTTAGGATCCTTCTGTTCTTGACCTCGATCAAGGCCCCTTCCATATCAAAATCGGGGGCTTCCAATGTATCGGTTGCCTCGAGAATGCGCCGGTAAGAGGCATATGCATCGGATTTTTTAAATTCTGCCAGCTCTGCCTCGGTTAGCTCGTTGTTGAGCCATTTTGCTAAGTAATTCTCTTGCATGGTTTCAAGCTTTAATACTTTAATAACAACCAAACTTCATAAAACCCTACCTTTTATCGATATTATCTTGCGGAGCGATTGTTTTGTTGGTCTTCCTGGCCTAACCAACGCCAATCGATTCAGATACCATCGATTTGATCTCTCAAGGTTTTTAGGGCCAGATGCATTCGTTTTTCTATCGCTTTGACGCTCACCCCCTCCATCTCTGCAATTTCAGCATATTTCTTTCCATCGATCCGGTTCAGTAAAAAAACGGTACGCTGGTTTTCGGGCAAGCTGTCCAAAGCCCGTTCCAATTTTTCCTGGAACTGCTTCTGTTCCAGCAGGTATTCGGGCGATTCCTGGGTGGTCTTGAGCGACTTGTCGGCGTATTTCAACCGCACCTTCTCGGCTTTGATCACATTCAAATAAAGATTGTTGGCCACGGTAAATACGAACGATTTGGCTTTTTCCGGGGATACCTTGCCGCAGTTCTCCCATAGTTTTACAAATGCCTCCTGTACGGCATCATGGGCCTTTTCTTCATTGCCGAACTTATAATAAATATAGTTAAAAACCGTTTTTGAATTAGCCCTGAAGATACTGGCGAACACCATTTCTTCACAGACGTTATCCTTGTTGTTGGTTTCCAAGTTGGTCGAATTTTTTTAGATCTACATTATGGTTTACTGCAGCATCGAACAAGTATTTAACACCTGAATGCAGCACGATATCGCCAATAAACAATCGGCGGCATCAGTGATTAAACGAATTGTTGAACAAGTTATTTCAAAAAAAATTAAGATTTGGGGTAGGGTGTTTCCAATGTCGATTGTTTTAAGGATGAAGTAACAAAAAAATCCAAATCGTTATGAAAAAGTATTTAAAGCATGCAACCTACATGATCCTCACGGGCATGGCCTTGTCATTTACCGCTTGTCAAGATGAATTTGAAAAAGTAGATTCGGTCAATGAACAGGAAACCCTACTTGCCAATTCCAATACAGCAAAGTTGCTGGAAAGAACCGTTTCCAATGATGGGTCTAGCGACAATATCGTGGACGGTACCAGTTGTTTTAATATTCATTTTCCCTATACCGTGAAGGTAAACGGGGCAGAGATCACCATCAATTCCCTTCCTGATCTGGATAAGATCGAAGCCGTTTTCGATGCCTTGGATGACGATGAAGACTTATTGGACATTATCTTCCCGATTACGGTATCCCTTGCCGATTATAGTGACATCACCTTGAACAACATGGATGATTTGCGCGAATTGGCTGGGCAATGTACCGAGGGCGGGCAGGACGATGATATCGAATGCATCGATTTCGTGTATCCGATCAAGTTGTTCACCTTCGATGTCAATTTACAGCAGACCGGTAACGTGGTCGTTGAGAGTGATAAGGATTTTCGCCGGTTTTTCGCTGGCCTTGACGGCACGGATCTGGTGAGCATCGAATTTCCGATTGCCCTGGAGCTATACGACGGTTCTGAAATTCGGGTAAGCAGCAATGCAGAATTGGCCGATGCCATAGAACGTGCAAAAACCGAATGTGATGAAGATGATGACAATGACTACAATGATGACGATTTCACCAAAGAGCGCTTAGACCATTTGTTGGTCGAATGTCCATGGTTGATCTCCGCCATCGACAGGGACAACATCAGCCAGATCGATCAATATCGCGAATGGTTGATGAATTTCAAGGAAGATGGCAGCGTTACGGTTCTCGATAGAATGGGCAATAGCCTAACCGGAACCTGGAGCACCAGGGTGAGTGACTGGAAGGTGCTTTTGAAGCTTGAATTTGATGTGCTGGTCGACTTCAATCTGGAATGGTTCGTCTATGAAATAGCGCCAGGCAAGATCAAATTGTTCTCCGGTGAGGGCAATAGGATCATCATGGAAAGCGTATGTGACATCATCGACCAGGATCCCAATACCTTAAGGAGCATCTTACGGGAATGTAGCTGGGTCATCAAAAAAGTGAAGGTTGGTGGTGAGGAGATCAGAAGTCTACTTGGCTTTGAGTTCGAATTCATGGCCGAAGGCGTGGTGACTTTGAGCAACGGGGAACTTACCTCCCAAGGTACCTGGGAAATCGCATTGAATGCCCAAGGCAGATTGGTGATGGCCATTGTGATGGGTGAAGAGCCCGGAGTAAGTTTTGAGTGGCCCTTGAGCCAGCTAAGGAACGACCGATTGAAATTTGAAATCGAGGGTACCGATTATGAATTGATCTTGGAGCGCGTTTGCAACGACAACATCGACGATGGCGATGTCATGGAAATAAGAAACATCCTCATGGGTGGCGATTGGATGGTCGCGAACTACAGCATTGCCGAAGTGAACGGAACAACCAACTTTATGGCCTATACCTTCAACTTCCAGGGTGCCAATGTGCTCGCAGTGACCGCAGGCCAAACCGGTCCTACCTTACCGGCTCACTGGAGGGTGCTCAGGAATAGCGATGGCAAATTGAACATATATCTCAATTTTGGGGATCAATCTCCCCTTGGCGACCTCACCAATGACTGGGAATTTGTTTCCATGGAAAATAACCGAATAGAATTGAAAACCTATAACGATACGAATGCCAGTTATGAAGTATTGGTATTTGAAAAGCCCTGATCAATTTCAGACCCGGTGCCTTGGCACCGGGTCTTATTGCTTAACCTAAAAACATGATTATGAAACTGAAAGACCTAATACCGATACCGATCCTATTGATCTGTATGGTCATTGCTTCCTGCAGTAAGGAAGAAAGCAATACAACGAAAGAAACAGACCCGGTCAGTGCCGATGCGATGAAGAGTGCCATGGCGAACGGTTCGTGGCAGATCGGTTATTACTATGATACGGATTCGGACGAGACCGCGGAGTTTACGGGATTCGTTTTCACCTTCAATGCCGATGGCATATTGAACGCCACCGACGGCAATACGGCACTGTCCGGTGCATGGTCGATCGAGGATTCCGACAATGATACGGCCGATACAATGGATGATTATACCGAGTTCAATATCCTTTTTTCGTCACCGGCCAAATTTGTGGAACTGAGTGACGATTGGGAAATCAAATCGTTTTCCGCCAACCAGATCGAGTTGATCGATGTGAGTGGTGGTGACGGCGGTACCGATTTTCTCACTTTCGAAAAAATATGATTTAATCTTTTTGCCCCATGCCTTTTTTGCCCCACAAGAGAACGTTCATCGAAAGATGGGCGTTTTTTTTTTCAGGGCGGTCCCATGGATGCAAAACCGATCTGACAAATGGATCAAGCAACGGGGTTCACCCCTTTAAATCTTCTTGGCAGTGGCCACGATATTTTGTTACTTTGCAATCCCCGTAAACAAGCGATACAATGTTCGATAGTTTAAGTGAAAAGCTGGATAAGGCCTTACATGTCCTCAAAGGACATGGCCAAATCACGGAAATCAATGTGGCCGAGACCACCAAAGAGGTGCGCAGGGCTTTGTTGGACGCCGATGTCAACTTCAAGATCGCCAAGGAATTTACCAATAGGGTTAAGGAGAAAGCGTTGGGCCAAAATGTGTTGACCACACTGCAGCCGGGGCAATTGATGGTGAAGATCGTGAAAGACGAACTCACCGAACTGATGGGGGGCGAAAATGAAGGGATCGATTTGTCGGGTAACCCCTCGGTCATTTTGATGTCGGGGCTGCAAGGATCTGGGAAGACCACTTTTTCTGGGAAATTGGCCAATTTTCTCAAAACCAAAAAATCAAAGAAACCCCTATTGGTGGCTTGCGATGTCTATCGCCCGGCCGCCATCGACCAATTGCATGTGGTCGGGGACCAGATAGGGGTCGAGGTCTATTCCGACAAGGATAACAAGGACCCTATCGCCATCGCGCAAGCAGGTATCGCACATGCCAAATCGAAGGGCTATAATGTGGTGATCATCGATACCGCGGGCCGATTGGCCGTCGATGAAAAAATGATGGCCGAGATATCGAATATCCACAAGGCCATCAAGCCCCAAGAAACCCTTTTTGTGGTCGATGCCATGACCGGGCAAGATGCAGTGAACACGGCCAAGGCCTTCAACGACATCCTCAATTTCGATGGGGTAATATTGACGAAACTCGATGGGGATACCCGCGGAGGGGCGGCCATATCGATAAAATCGGTGGTCGACAAGCCGATCAAGTTTATCGGTACCGGCGAAAAGATGGAGGCCATAGACATCTTCTATCCTTCGAGAATGGCCGAAAGAATCTTGGGAATGGGCGATGTGATCTCCTTGGTGGAGCGCGCACAGGAACAATTCGATGAAGAGGAGGCCAGGAAAATACAGAAGAAGATTGCCAAAAATAGGTTTGGGTTCGACGATTTCTTAAGTCAGATCCAACAGATCAAAAAAATGGGCAACATCAAAGACCTGATGGGCATGATTCCAGGTGCCGGAAAGGCTTTGAAGGGGATGGATATCGATGATGATGCCTTCAAACATATCGAGGCGATCATCCATTCAATGACCCCTGATGAACGTTCCACCCCGGCAAAACTCGATGTCAGCCGCAAAAAACGCATCGCCAAGGGCAGCGGTAGAACCATTCAGGAAGTGAATCAATTATTGAAGCAATTCGATCAAATGGGCAAGATGATGAAGATGATGCAGGGCGGTGGCGGCAAAAAAATGATGCAGATGATGGGGGGCATGAAAGGCTTGAAGTAGGGATCTTTAACCCTTTCCTTTTCCGCAACGTCCTTTACTTTGTGGTGGGATTCCCTGTTGGGGGTCGATCCCGGTGCGACCCGTTCAATAATATTCCAATTGAGCAATAAATTAAAGAAAAACCATTCCGCTTAACAAAATCGTGATGGCCAAGCCTAAATTCAATACCCATGGAAATCCTTGACGGAAAAAAAGTATCGAACCAGATAAAGGAAGAAATCACCGCCGAGGTGAACAAAATGAAAGAACGGGGCGAAAAAGTACCCCATCTTGCGGCCATCATCGTGGGCAATGACGGTGCCAGCCTTACCTACGTGGCAAGCAAGGTTAGATCGTGCGAAAGGG
>JBATHI010000582.1:0-3324 GCA_049666645.1 Flavobacteriaceae bacterium
GTTCTGCAAATGTTAAAAAAAGGAAACAAACTCTACAGCATTTTAACAGGAAGTTGCCCAAAATGCCACCAAGAAAGCATGTACGAGGCCAAAAATCCCTATAAAATCGGTTATTTGTTTAAAATGAAGGAGCGCTGCTCCCATTGTGGAACCAAATATAAGATCGAGCCTTCTTTTTTTTATGGGGCGATGTACGTTAGCTATGGGCTGGGCATCGCATTTGCCGTGGCCGCTTTTGTGATCTCGTTTTTGGCTTTCCAGGCCACCTTGATACATACATTTATGGCTATTGTGGCGACCATGATCGTTTTTATGCCGGTCATCATCAGAATTTCACGCAACATTTGGATCAATTTTTTTATCCATTACGACCCGGCAAAGGCCCAACTGGAAAATATTTCTTCCTAAACCGGGCAATGTCCATTTCCGGGGGCAAAGAAAGGTCATTTTCGATCAGCCCGAACAATTGCTCGGAAGCCGTTGGAGCGATCATAACCCCTCTGGAACCTAATCCGTTCAACACATAAAGATTGCCATAAAGCGGATGCCTCCCCACCAAAGGCCTCCTATCGGTCACCGTTGGACGAATACCGGCCTCCTGACCTACTACTTGGTATTTGCACTTCACCACTTGGTTGAGCTGTTCCAATAGCTCCGCTTTGGATGCCTCCGTAGGGCTATTGCTCTTGTCCTTCCATTTATAGGTGGCCCCGACCCTATACCGGTCGTTCCCCATCGGAATGATGAATATGGCGGCTTTGATCGCATTCCTTTCCTTTAATTCGGGCGCCTCAATGATCAGGTATTCCCCTTTGGTGCCCGTTAGCGGCAAATATCCAAAATATGGGTTCCCGCTCAGCCCATAACCTTCCGTAAAGACAAGATGTCTCGCCTTGACCGACTTATAGGTAACATAGTCTTCCGCGATCTGCAAGCGTTTATGATCAAAGGTTTCGAAGGTCAGCCTACCTTTTTCCCGCAGGTAGTCTTTATAGGTGGTAAGCATGGTTTGTGTATCAACCCTACCTGTCTGCAGCACCTCCCCATAACCGAATGGGGCGTCGATATTGGGATTGTGATGTTTGGGATGAACCTTGGGCGACAAAAAGGGCTTCAGCGCTTCCTTGTCGGCGGCCTCGAACCAAAGGTTTTGTTCTTCCACGGAGGAAAACCTCCTAAAAATGGGAAGCGGGTGATTCAACCTGGTCCCCAACTTCCGCTCCAAGCCCTCATAAAACGGCATGGCCTTTTGGAGCTGTTCGGCAGCGTTCCATACCAAGGTAAAGCGCTTCAACATGACAGGGTTATAAAGCCCCCCCGCAACTGCCGAAGAAGCCTGTGAACCATCGTTTACGACATGAAAAGACCTCCTGTGCCTTTCCAATGTTTCACAGAAAGATATTCCGGCCAATCCCAGTCCGACTACCAAATAATCTACCATGGGTCAAAGGTAGCAAAAGCGCCACTGCCAATGGATATGGCGCAAAAAAAAGTCCCGATGGATTCATCGGGACTTTCTATGATGTTGAATTGGAATTCACTTTATGATCAATAGGCCCACATATCCTGTTCCCTATCCCTGATGACCTCTTTGATTCTGTTGGCCTCCAGCAATTGGAACAAGGCGTTATCGGCAATATAGTCGGTGACCTCGCGATCGCCATGCACATTGTCTTCCCTGTAGATGATGCCGTTGAATCTTCTTGAGTTCAGCAGCATATCAAAGGAGATCGGCTGTGCCGAATTGCGCTGGTTGAATACCTTCGCTTCGTGCAATATTTGCCTAGCCGAAGGATACCATACCCAAAACAATTCTACTTTGGAATCTTGGGGATCCATCGATTCATCATCGATGAAGTTAACGTCGGGCGCAACCGGGGCAATGCCCAGCAACCGATATTTCAACTCCCCTTGACGCTTATCGAAATACCAGATCCCTTTGATCCGGTACTCCTCGATATCGGCAGCGGTAAGTTCCCTTTCGATCACATATTCTGCGGAAAGTGCTTCCCCGGCATTGATCTGTTCGTAACCATAGTCTGTCGTATCCCGCTTCTTAAGGGTGGCGGCCAAATCACTGAAAACACGTTTTTCAGTGAAATAGGAGTCTACATACACATCTTCCAGTTTGCCATTTTTGATGTTCTTCAGCAAAACATCGTACAACGACCTTCTGTCGGCACCGATATCAATGGTATCGGTAGGATAGTACAGTGGAAAGTTCACCCTTTCATCAAGGTCGATCACTTCCCAAATGGTCTTGGACCAAAGGATGTCCCTGTCGTCTACATATCCGTACTCAAGAGGAGCATCGTTGTCCAAAGCCTTTTGGGCTTCGGTCCGTAAACCGATCTCTTGTGGCTTCTTCGCGTTCAAGATGTTCGCTTGGGCCATTAAGGAAACCGGCAATAGGGTCACCGCTCCGATCAACAAAACATTCTTCCAATTCATCTGTTAAAATTTATAAGCGTTACTAGTTGGTGATCTCCACGATTACGGGAGAAACCTTCTTCAATTTATAGCTCTTGTTATTGGTAATATACCCTTCGATATCAAAGATCTGAACGGCATCGCCCCTGCTTGCCCTTTTTAAGGCCGATATGGCCCTGGCATCCAATTTGTTGCCATTTACGGCTACGGTAGGTTGACCTGGCACTTTGAACTTGAATCCGCTTACCGCAAGGTTCAGGTCAAAATCGAAATCTTCCAAGACGGCACCGATAGTCGCAATTTCCATATTGGATCTTGGCATTTTAAGGCTACCGGTCTGCTTGCTCACCGAACCTTCAGGTCTTGGAATGTCCTTGATCCTGAACTCTGATTTGGAGGATACGGTCTGGCCGTCAGGTAATTTACCCGAAGCGGTTATGGTAACTGTTCTTCCGGAACCTGGATTCATAACGTACTGACTTCCGCTTACCGATTTTAATCCAGGAGCCGAAGCTGTTACTTTGTTGTTGGGTATACCTGGGATCGAAATCGACATGGGGTTGGCCACACCGCGATATACTACGTTCATCTTGTCTGCTGCTATAAGGGCTGCATTCGGCTTGGAAATGGTTGCAAATGTTGAAGATACGGGTACTTCCGTACGTTCGCCATCCTGCATGAAAACCAAGTTTCCTTGTATCTTATGGTCACCCGGAGCACCTGCCCCGACCAAAAGCTTCACCTGGCCATCCTTGATCTCATAATCGGCACCTTCGTTCAACTTCCTGCCGTCCAAAGTAAGATTCACTTCGTTAGGCCTGGTGGTTGCATCCTTACGTCCCAAGACAATGGCTCCGGAAAATTTCTCGCCGGAATAAAAGGCCGATTTTTCCT
>JBATHI010000583.1:0-2134 GCA_049666645.1 Flavobacteriaceae bacterium
GGGTGGGGATATCAATTTTATTTCCTATGAACAAAAAACAATTGCAGATGGCCTCGTCGTTGATGGGCCTGAAGAAATCCGCAAAGCGGTACGCAGTGAAATCAAATATGGCAGCGACTGGATCAAACTTTTGGTCACGGGTGCGTTTATGAGTGCCGGTGACAACCCCAATAACGTGCATTTCAGTGAGGAGGAATTGAAAATGGCGGTGGAAGAAGCCTCTCGCCGCGAAGTTCCGGTGATGGCCCATGCCCATGCGGCCGAAGGCATAAAAATGGCTGCAAGGGCCGGAGTGCGTACCATCGAGCATGGTTCCTTCATCGATGAGGAAGCGATGGATTTGATGATAAAGCATGGCACTTGGTTGATTCCAACCTTTTCCGTCCGCAGTTATTATGAACAAACCGAAGATGAATCCCTTCAGAAAGCCAGTGAGCTCAATAGGAAATCCAAGGAGGCCTTATTTAAAAATTTCCAAACAGCCTTTCGAAAAGGGGTGAAATTTGGGCTGGGTACCGATTTTGTAGGCTGGCCGGCCATCTACTCCGCAACAGAATTCGAGGACTATCTAGAAATAGGCTTCACACCCATGCAGGCCATAGTATGTGCCACGAAAACCAATGCCGAAATCTTAATGAGGGAACATGAAATAGGAACGGTGGAGGTAGGGAAACTGGCCGATATTATTGCCGTTAAAGGCGACCCTCTTAAAGACATCACGGAGCTGCAAAGGGTGAAGTTTGTGATGATTGGGGGCGCTGTCGTAAAGCATGAAAAATAGTAGTCTCACATGTTAAGGCTGGCAAGACGTTCACATTTATTTGATCTTAAACTTTTAAAATAGCAACATGCATAAAAATCACAATATGAAAACAATGACTTGTAAACAAATGGGCGGGGCCTGTGACAAGGCGTTCCATGCGAACACCTTCGAGGAGATAGCCGAAATGAGCAAAAAACACGGCATGGAAATGTTCCAAAAAGGGGATACAGCCCATTTAAAAGCGATGAACGAAATGCAGGAACTGATGAAATCGCCCGACGCAATGAAGGCTTGGTTCGATAACAAAAAAAAGATGTTCAATGCCCTTTGAGGAACATCATTTCGAATTGTGGCATCATTTTATGGAAAGTGCGAAGCGTATCAAATTTCCATAATTATTGGTGTCGACAAAGCCCAACATCTTGGGACAACCTTATTCAGGAAGCCTATTCTGGAAAAATCAAGACGGTAACAATCCCAGTTCTGAGACTGTTAACCGACCATTTGGTGCTTAAAACCCAAATTTTGCCAAGCGACATTTAATTTTTCATATATTTAGAGGCTTAGTATCTAAGTACAAACAAACCTTTTGCGATTTTGAAAAACAAGGTCAACCATTGCCTAAGTTGCGGAATGGGCATTTCGACCAAAAGACGATATCAATAAAACCATAAACAATGGCGAACCAAGAACAGCCCATCCTGGAGGGTAGCAAAAAGAAAGACCTGGAAACCGCTTCAAAAATCGAATTGATCAAGAATTTGATTTTTGGTGAAAATATCCAGGCTTACGAGTCCCAATTCGAACTCCTCCAAAAAGATATATTGGCCAAGAAGAAAGCGCTTGAAGACCTCATCGAAGCGGTACGCACCGATTTGAGAATGTCTATCGAAGATGTGTCGACGGATATCAATATCCGGATTACCGAATTGGAGGACAAAATGGAAAACAGGATAGAGGATATGCAGGAGAACCAATTGGACAAGAAAAAATTGGGCGAAATGTTGATGGAACTGGGCGAAAAAATACGTAAAGGATAGGAGGCGCGATGGTCACGAAAATGGATGAACAAGCCAAGCTGGATATTTTAAAGGATATACTTTTTCCCGATGACCGGGGGGCGGTAGAAGATATCGCCAAAAGGATCCAGCTGCTCGAACTCATCATCAATGACCAAAAGAAGCTCGCTTCAAAGGTAAATCCTCTGGTCGACGACAAGATCAAGGCCTTTAAAAAGAGCATCCCCGATACCCTGGGGCCCACCATTACCGCCACACTTAAAAAAGAGATCAGCCACCACAAAGACGATGTCGTTGATGCCCTTTACCCGGTTCTTGGCAAAATGGTCAAAAAGTATGTCGCCCAAGAGAT
>JBATHI010000584.1:0-1666 GCA_049666645.1 Flavobacteriaceae bacterium
CCCGCGGGTCCGAACCCGATAATGTGCACCGGCTTCGCCTTGGAAACGTCCCTGTAGGCGAATTCATAATCGGGTTGTTCCGGTAGCCCTTCCCCGATATAAACCGCCAGTTTATAGTTGAACACGATTTTGGGTTTGCGGGCATCGATCGATTTCCGATGGATTTTTAGTTTAAATTCATTTTCTGACAGCCCCAAGAGTTGGGCCGCTTTTCTTTCCAAGCTCCCTTTTTGTCCTTCGTCTTCCAAAGACAAGCGCAATTGCAGGTTTCTGACCATCGTGCAAAATTAGGGCAATTGGATCAATAAACTAGCGGTTTGTATACTCCCTTTTATACAGCAAGGGCGTTCTTTTCGTGATCCTTTTGAAATGTCTGTTGAAGTTCGATAGGGTATGAAAACCGCTTTCGTAGCAGCTCTGGGAAATTTCCATTTTATTTTCGATAAGGAGCTTACAGGCATGTCCGATGCGTATTTCGGTCACGAATTCGGTGAAGGTTTTGTTGGCATGTGCCTTGAAATAACGGCTGAACGAAGTAGGGGTCAAATTGGTAAGTTCGGCCATTTGTGATATGGCCAGCTTTTTTTGAAAATTTTTCATGACATGCGCATATACCTTGTTCATGCGATCGGTATCGCCCTCCTTTAGAGAATTGGTATATCCCGGACTGGCAAGCAGCTGCAGATCATTGGACTTTGAAATGCAGTTCAGGATCTTCATCAGTTCTATAATCGCATCAAAGCCCTCCAATGCGATGAGGTTCATGAGCATTTTCTGAACGGTATAGGCGGTTTTTCCAAAAACATCGACCCCGCGAAGACTCAATTTAAAAAGTTGCTTCAATCTGATGGCCTCCTCCTTGTTCAACAGGTGTTGGCCTATGAAATCTTCATGAAAATAGACCACAATTCCGGTGGCGGTATGATCCTCAATGGTACCGGGCTCATGGTCGCTTCTCCATAGATGTGGCAAATTGGGACCGGTGAACGTAATATCGCCCGCTTTAAAGGGCTTGATGTTATCGCCAATAAATCGGGTGCCACTTCCTTTAAGCCCAAGAAATAACTGATATTCTGAATGAAAATGCCAGTTAGGATCGAATATGGCCTGATCCAGCACTTTAGCCACATAGGCCCGGGATAGCGGAATAGGTGATTTTTGTAAGGCGGATTTCAATTTTCGCGGTTGTTTTGAAAAGCTTGGGATCGAATTCCAGGCTTTCTGATAAATGCATTAATTTATCCCTAAAGTTAAAGAAAAATATATTTTATGATATCATAGTATCAGTATGCGATAAATGATAGTCCGTTTTTGTTCCAGGAATTGACTAAACTTGAATACCACATTTATCACCCATATTATGAAAGCCAATTTTAATGGATTTTTTGCATTGCTATTTTTCATGGGATCCTTCATCGGTTGTAATTCCGTCGAAAAACAAATGGCCGATGATACGCCGCGCAGAATTGAACTGCTGTTTTTGGGGCATGCACAGGAACACCACAACGCCAGGGCCTATATGCCAATTCTCGCGACCGCCCTGACCCAAAGTGGGATCAATATTACCTATACCGAGGCATTGACCGCCCTGAACAAGGCCAATTTAGACCTTTACGATGGGCTGATCATCTATGCCAATCATGAAAGCATCGCCCCCGATCAGAAA
>JBATHI010000585.1:0-2585 GCA_049666645.1 Flavobacteriaceae bacterium
ACTCATGATCGGCGTATTCACCGCTTCATCGCAAGAAGATCAAATCAAGCCCTTACCCATAAAAGCAATTCGGGACACCATTGTAGCGCCGTTATTGACCGCGTCGGACCTCAATGACCCTATAAACGGCACTACCGACCCAGCAGATACCCTTAAAACGAAACAAAGCATCCTGCTCGATAAAATAAGGTACAAAGCCAAGGATTATGTAAAATTGAGTCAGAAGGATCAAAAAATATACCTATACAACGAGGCGGAAATATATTATCAGGATACCGAGTTAAAGGCCGGCATCATTGTAATGGATTATATCAAGAACGAGGTGTACGCAGGGCGGCTCATAGATTCTTTGGGCAACTATTCGCAGCTACCCTTCTTTAAACAGGGCAGCCAGGAAGTAAGGCCCGATTCGATCCGTTTCAATTTCGATACCCAAAAGGCATTGATTTGGAATTCAAGGACCGAGCAGCAAGCGGGATTGGGCAGTTTGGGCAGTGACGCCATGAAGGTTTATGCCCAGATTACCAAAAAGGAAAACGATTCGGTCTATTTTCTGAACGAGGGCAAACTGACCACTTCCGCAGATACCATAAATCCAGATTACTACATTCGGGTTAGAAAGGCAAAATTCGTACCCAAAAAAAAAGTAATCGCAGGATTCAGCAATCTTTACATAGCCGAGGTGCCCACCCCCATTGCCTTGCCCTTCGCCTATTTTCCATTGACCGTTGGACGTACCGCGGGTTTGATGATGCCCACCTTTGGCAACGACCCCAACCGGGGCTATTTTCTGCAGAATGGAGGCTATTATTTCCCGTTCGGGGAATATGCCGATCTCACCTTGACCGGCGATTTTTACTCGAACGGCAGTTATGGGTTCAGGACCCAGTCGGTCTATGCCAAGCGCTATAAATACAGGGGGAATTTGAATTTCAATTTTCAGAATTTGGTGACCAGTCAGAAGGGGTTCAGCGATTACAGCCGTAGTACCCTGTACAACATTCAAATTTCCCATTCACAGGATACCAAAGCGAGCCCGAATTCAAGGTTCTCTGCCTCGGTCAATCTCGGGAGCAGCCAGTATTTTCAAAACTCGCTGCTGCAACGCGATTTACCATTAACGCAAACCAATAATTTATCCTCATCGATCTCATATTCCAAAACTTTCCCTGCCTACCCTTCCGTGAACATGAGCCTAACGGCGACACATAGCCAGAACACGAGTGCGAATGCGGATGCCAACAATATTTCGATGACCTTACCCACTTTTCAAGGCAGCGTTGAACGCATTTTTCCCTTCGCCAAACGCGAAGGCATCAAAAAAGGAGCCATACAGAATGTCAATTTTCAATATGATGTGAACGGGCAGAACCGTTTGACCACCAACGATACCGATTTTTTGACCGCAAGGATGTTCGACAATTCCCAAGTGGGCGTTAGGCACCGGATCCCGATAAGCACCAACTTTAAAATCGCCAAGTTTTTCAGTTTCAGTGTGGGGGGCAATTATGAAGATATCTGGACCTTGGAAACTTATGAAAGGCGTTTTCAGCCCGGCGTGGATGGGGCCAACGGCTCGGTGGTGGTCGATACGATCAGCGGTTTTGACCGATTCAACAAGTACAACTTTGGCGCAAGTTTGGGAACGACCATTTATGGTACCTTCAACTTTGGGGAAGACAAAAAGATCCAAGCCATACGCCATGTCATGAGACCTTCGATCAGCTACGGCTATGCCCCTTCCTTTGAACAGTTCTTTGATGAATACCTCAATTCGGATACTGGAGAAGTGGTACAGTACACAAGGTTTCAGGGAACACTGAACGGTGCCCCTAGCCTTGGCCGATCGAACAGCATCGGCTTTTCCTTGGCGAACACCTTTGAAGCCAAGGTCAGGGACAGGGATTCCACAAAACTCGAGCCCAAAAAAATACCCTTGCTCAGCAATCTGAACCTTTCGACCTCCTATAATATTGAAGCCGACTCATTGAGGCTCAGTCCGCTTTCCCTCAACGGAGGAACCACCATATTGCAAAAAAAGATGAACATCAACTTCTCTGCCGCCCTGGACCCCTATGCCATCAACAACAACGGGCAGCGGATCGATAAATTTAACATAGATAATGGGGGAAGTTTGCTACGGTTGACCAGGGCCAATATGAACATTGGCTACGCGATCAATAGCGATACCTTTGGCAAAAAGAAGACTGACGATGAAGAAGAAGGGTTGGAGGAAGGGGAATATGACTATGTCGCGGCGAGCGGCGGGAGAACCGATGACCTTTTCGGGCAAGCCGATGATTTTTACGATGACGAACTGAGCAATAGAGGTAAAAAAGGCTCGGAAGATGTGGAAAATCCCTATTATGGCACCCAGATACCTTGGGATTTCAGGTTTGCCTATTCCGCCACATACTCCAATCCAGCCAGGCAAAATGAATTCAGCAGCCATTCCTTGATGTTTTCCGGGAATATCCAACTATCCCCACGGTGGAAAATCGGTGGTTCGTCGGGTTACGATTTTAAAAATAAAGGCTTTACCTTGACGCAGCTCAGATTCGAACGCGATCTGAAAAGCTTTAACC
>JBATHI010000586.1:0-2791 GCA_049666645.1 Flavobacteriaceae bacterium
ACGGCATTCTGCGAGGCTTCATATTGCGTTTTGGCCTGAAGGTATTGGATTTCGGAACCAATTTTTTGATCCCATAGGCGCTGTTGCCGCTCAAAGGTGGTTTTGGCCAATGCTGCCTGTGTTTTTAGTTGGTCTACCTGACTGCCCATGCCACCGTCGTCAATACTGGCCAATAGTTGGCCCTTGACTACCTTTTGGCCCTCGGTGACATAAACTTTTTGTAGAGAACCTTGCATTTCAGGGTAAACCAGCACATTTTGTTTGGTTTTCACATCGCCCTGAAGTTCCAAAAAGTGATCGAAATTCTCCACTTTGGCCGTAATCGTGGTGATCAAAGGCAGTCTTTCGCTGCCCGATCGTGATGCGATGACCGAATCCAACAACCTGAGATCATCGGTCAAGACCTTTTGCTGCTCGGTTATTTCGGCTTTTTTAGACCTTAGGGCTTCCAGATCGCCTTGGGCAATCAAGTCTTGTACATTTGAAGGTGTGCTTCCGTTTCCGCAGGACGTAAGCACGATTGCTGCGGTGATTAAGTAGCCTATCTTTTTCATTTCGATGGTTTTAATGTTGGTGTTTTTAAGATTTGTTATTGTTGAGCACGGTTTCCAATTCGGTTTTTCTGTTGATCACATCCACCATTGACTGCAAGTACTCCTGCTGTGCGCTGTAGAGCTGTAACTGAGCTTGTCGCAGATCGAAGCTGCTGGCGATGCCCTCCAAATATTTTGCCTGGTTCTTTTGTTCTATGCGTTCGGCCAAGCCCAGATTTTGTTTGTTGGTTTCGTATTGTTCAATGGCTAGGATATAATCGCTTTTGGCCTTTTCGAGCTGCAACCTGATCTGTTCTTCCGCTTCGGCCAATTGGGTTTTTGCCTTTTCCAAGGCTATTTTGGCGCGCTGGGTACTGGCACTTCTTTTGAACGAACTGAAGATCGGAATCGACAGATCAAATCCCAGTACTGAAGATTCGAACCATTCTTGGTCCCCACTTAAAAAGTTGAATTCGGATCCAAAAGCCGAGGCACCGTAGTTCACGAAGGCATTCAAGGTCGGCAATGCCTTGCTTTTGGCCAACTTCCACTCAAAATAACGTTGTTCGTTCAAATTGGTGGCCAATTTGAAATCGACGTTGTTGGCCATACTGAATTCGCTTTCCAAGATGCCGAAATCGATCTGCGCTTGGGTAAGGTCATCAAGGGTATCCTCGAGTTGTGTGGGGGCATCTATCGCCAACCCCATGATCAGGTTCAACATCTGCAGGGTAATATCCTTCAAGCGAACCGCGTTTTTCAATTGGTTCTGTACTGAGGATAGGGTAATTTGGAGTTGTTCAACGCTCTCTTCATCGCCCAAACCGTTCTCATATATTTTGGTGGTCTCGAATAAGTTCTTCTCCAGGGTGGTTTGGTTCTTTTCAAGTATGGCAACGCTTTCCTCGGCCAACAGCACATTGCCATAGGCTTCGGTGACCATTTTACGAACTTCCAACTGCGTCTTTTCCTTATTGTTGGCACTATAGCTAAGAAATGCCCTGGTCGCCTGTACGCCAACAATGTATGAGCCATCGAATATTTGTTGCCTCAAGGTGGCTGTGGCATTCGCCGATTGCGGAGGTCCGAATATCACGCTTTGGAACGTGCCCGGTTCCCCTCCGAAAAATTCAGCGGGAATCAATGAAACGGGTTGTTTCAATTGGTTTTGATAGCCGACATCACCGGTGATCTGTGGCAAACCTGTGGCAATCACTTCCCATTTCTGCTTTTGGGAATCGATCACGTCACGGTCGGCATTGATGGCACTATAGTTGTTCTTAAGTGCAAATTCTATGGCTTCGGTTAAACTAAAGCTGCTGGTTTGTTCCTGGGAAATACCCTGGTGCAGGCTTATGATCGTGAGGATGGTCAATATATAATACCGCATGCTATTCATGGTTTGAATTGATGATACTGTTTAAAATTTCACGCCCTTTTGGCGTAATGATGCCCCTGAGGTGGTATTCAAGATAATCATCCATCAGTGCAGCAGTTGGGAATATGTCGTAGGGAAACAGGGTGTGGTCTTTGATGCTGGTTACCCCAAAGAAATAGATTCTTGAAACAAAGGCAATGTTGAGATTTTCTCGGTAAATCCCCTGCGCTATTCCCCTTTGCACATTATCGACCACGCAATCTTGCATCACCTCAAAGTGTTTTTGCCTTAACGCACGGTGTATTTTTGGATAATATTTCTGCAATTGATACTGGGGGGAAGACTTCTCATCCTTTAAGTGCAGCATGGCAAACCTTTTGATCTCGTAGAGCTCTTCGATAGGATTTTTCCTTAAGGCACAAATGGTGTCGATGCCCTCTGAAATCGTACAAAACAGATGCATGGTCGTATCTTCTACCAGCTGTGTTTTGTTCGTGTAATGCGCATAAATGGTTTTTTTGGAAATGCCCATTTCGTGCGCGATATCGTCCATGGTCACGCTCTTGAACCCTAGGTTCAAAAACATATCGGTCGCCTTTACTAATATTTGTTCTTTCATAAACAAGGGCAAATATAATGTGGGAAACTTAAAACACAATAAAAGTTTCCAAAGTTTTACAATTTTTTAACATTCGCTTTCTTTTCTATGCTGTATGCATTAACCGAGGGTTTGGACCCTATTTTTTTCACTCCCGTCGCCATATTGCTATCCGGAGGAGCGGTTCTTGGTTTTGCCTTGTGTCCATTGCCGGCGTCAACTCGATTGTTGGAACCTGGCCCTTTTTATTTCAAGCGAATTTGGGGAAGGGCATAATTTGTA
>JBATHI010000587.1:0-1577 GCA_049666645.1 Flavobacteriaceae bacterium
GGTCTAAAAAAGGCTCAGCTGGCCCGTTTTAAACTGGTCATGCAGGTCTTTGTTGAGTTTTGGAAATTCCCGCCCTTTGAAATAGCGTAACTTTGCCAACCTTACCATGTCGTGCAACTGGGCCGCAATGTGGCCTTCTCCCCTGTTCCGTACCCCAAACCGGCTGTCGTTCAAATTTCCGGCATGGCAGGCCTCGATTTGGCGTAGCACTTTTTCTGCCTTATCGGGCAAGGTCTTTTCGATCCAATCGGTAAAGATCTGCCCAATGGCCCCATTGAGCCTGACCACTGTAAATCCAAAAGACAAAGCCCCATTATCTGCGACGGCCTTTGCCAAGTTCAGGATTTCATGACTGTTAATGCCTGGGATGATGGGTGCCAGCATGGCGTTGACGGGGATGTTGTGGTCAGACAGTATTCTTATGGTCTCCAACCGCTTGCCGATGGAAACGGTACGGGGTTCCAATATGCGACGGGTAGCTTCGGAAAGTGAGGTCACCGAAATATTGACGGCGATCAGGCGGTCTTTGGAAAGTTCCTTCAAAATATCCAAATCCCTCAAGATGAGCGCATTCTTGGTGATGATGCCCACGGGATGCCTATACTTTAGGAACACCTCCAAACAAGCCCTGGTTATCTGGAATTTTTGTTCCGCAGGTTGATAGCAATCGGTATTTCCCGAAAGCACTATGGTTTCCGCCTTCCATGTTTTTGAACTCAATTTGGCTTCCAAAATTTGGGGGGCCTTTCTTTTGATCAAAATCTTTCGCTCAAAATCGAGCCCTGCGCTGTAGCCCCAGAATTCATGGCTGTTGCGGGCATAGCAATAGACGCAGCCATGTTCGCAGCCTTGGTATGGGTTCATGGAATAGTTCATGCCCACATCCGGACTCGTGACCTTATTTACAACGGTCTTCGGAAAGATGGGAAGGTATTCTGTTTTGTTGTTATCGGAAGCCTCCCCTTCTAACCGGCAAAACTCCAAAAAATCGTCACGTGTTTCGTAAATATGCCCTAGAAAGCGATTGGACGGATTTTCTTGGGCACCTCGGCCCTTAAGATAGATTTTTGAAGCCAAAATATTTGGATTTTTTCCAAATATATGGATTTTTTCCTATTAATGGTATGGAGACAATTTAATTGACGGTTACCTTGACCAATTGTTTTTTACTGCCTCTTTTGGCATAGAACAACAAGGCATCATCCGATTTCACGATATTGGGGCGGGAGACCATAATGGGCAGACGAACTTCTTTGTCGTCTATCAATTTACGGTAACTCAGGTCGCCGTTCCCGTCGAGTTTTATGACGAACATGTTTGGATTTCTGCTGAACCCCTGTTTGAAGATGATCCGGTCTTTGGACAATTGTTGCGGGTTTTCACCCGAATTGATGAAAAAATACAGATCGCTACCCTTATTGTAGGCACTGTAGGAAGCATAAGCTTCGTCCCCCTGGGTAATTTCGGTCTTATTGATATTTCGTGCCCATATCATTTCTCCGGAATCGTCGAGCTTGGCGCACACTATGTCGTTATAATGAAAACGTTCTACTTTTTTGGTGGCCCCACCGCTTATG
>JBATHI010000588.1:0-3433 GCA_049666645.1 Flavobacteriaceae bacterium
GGGAAATTGTGTTGGTGGTTATCGGAATTCTGATCGCACTCCAGATCAACAATTGGAACGAAGGCCGAAAAGCGGCCCAACAGGAAAGCTTATACCTCAATAGGCTGCTATCGGAAAACAAAGAAGACCTTATTATCTTTTCTACCAGTATAGCTGAACTTGAAAAAGGAATGCAGACCGTGGTGGAGCTGTCGGAGGCATTAAAAAATGAATCCTTGTCCGATAGGGAATTGATCCAAAGTGCCAACGATTATTTCAAATATGGCAGCATTTACCCCATATTCACCTCGTCAACCTCCACTTTCGACGATCTATCGAGTACCGGAAACCTTCAATTGATCAGGAATACCAATTTACGCGAAAGTATCGTGAATCATTATGCCCGCCATAAGCAAACGGCGGAAAGGATACAAATAGGGATTGATTGGGCACTTCCTTTGGATTCGCCCTTTACCTATGAAAATGACATCATGAAATTTGAACCCTCCACGGCATTTCTCTATCCCGAAACTTCAGAGAAAATACTGTGCAAAGAACTACGGGACAACAAGCTGGTATTCATCAGCAATGCGGCCGTTCACTATTGGATCAACAAAGATTGTATCCTACAGCTGCAAGGATTGATGAAAGAAACTTCGAAATTGATATCCCAACTTGAAAGATGAATCTGAGCAATCCCAATATTCAAAAGAAAAGCACCAAAAACCGGTCAATCAATGCTAATACCGTTCCGTAACATCCGACCACATCTTTTGAACGAAGGCCAAACAGGAACATATATGAAATATGCCATTGGGGAAATCATCTTGGTGGATATCGGAATATTGAACATTGAACAATAAAATAAATGCAATTGTTATGAAACTTGATCTTCCCTTTGTACGTGCGCAGTTCCCGGCATTTTTAGAACCTTCCCTGCAGGGATGGGCTTTTTTTGAAAATGCCGGGGGCTCTTATCCCTGCAAGCAGTTTGTGGATCGGCTCGCCGAATTTTATTTGAAGAACAAGGTGCAGCCCTACTATCCCTATCCCGCTTCCATACGGGCCGGGGAAATGATGGATGCTTCCTACCGTCGCATGGCCGAATACCTGAACGTGGATGCCTCCGAAATCCATTTTGGCCCGTCGACCACCCAAAATGTATATGTATTGGCGAATGCCATGCGCCCGATGTGGCAAGACGGTGACGAGATCATCGTTTCCTGCCAAGATCATGAGGCCAATGCAGGTGCCTGGAGGCGCTTGGCAGACCGCGGTATGAAGGTGGTGGAGTGGCACGTGGACAAGAAAACCGGGCTGCTGCACTTGGAAGATTTGGACGGCCTTTTTTCAGAACGGACCAAAATGGTGGCCTTTCCCCATTGTTCCAATGTGATCGGCCATGTGAACCCCGTAAAGAAAATCAGTGAAAAAGCGCACGCGCATGGGGCACTATGTGTCGTGGACGGGGTAGCCTACGCCCCCCATGGTTTTCCCGATCTGAAAACGCTGGGAGCCGATATTTATCTTTTTTCCCTGTACAAAACATATGGGCCCCATTTAGGGCTGATGTATGTCAACAAAGGGTTGATTTCTAAGATGCAAAACCAATCGCACTTCTTTAAGGAGGGCATTACCAGAAATATGATCACCCCGGCCGGCCCGGACCATGCCCAGATCGGGGCCGTGAGCGGCATCCTGGATTATTTTGATGCGGTGTATGACCACCATTTTAAGGAGCCCGCATTGCCTGCCCAAAGAAACAGGGCCTTAAATGGCTTGTTTCATGCGCATGAACAAATCTTGCTGCATCGTTTGATGGATTTTTTGGGATCTCGTGACGACCTTAAGATCATTGGGCCAATGGGCTCGGAAGACAGGGCCCCGACGGTTTCCATCCTCCCCCTGAACAAAATATTGGAAGCGGTGTACGCTACGCTGACCCAGCATCAACTGATGTTGGGGATGGGCAATTTTTATGCGGTGCGCCCGCTGAATGACATGGATGTCGCATTGCAACCCGGGGTGATCAGAATTTCCTTTTTGCATTATACGACCTTGGAGGAAATCAATCAACTGATCAATGGCTTAAAAGCGGCCTTATAGGGGTCGCTATCTGGATAATTCTTTAACTTAGGGGATACAACAACCAACCACTACCTTTGGTGATGATCAAATTCTTTAGAAAGGTCCGACAGCAATTATTAACCGAAAATAAATTCAGTAAATATCTGCTTTATGCTTTGGGAGAAATCGTTCTTGTGGTTGCCGGTATTTTGATTGCCATTCAAGTCAGTAACTGGAACGACGGTAAAAAGAGCGATATCAAGCTGGAAACCTTGCTCGATGCTGTTGAAAACGATTTAATTCAAAACATCAATCTTTCCAATTGGGTGTATGGAAATCTTTCCAGGTCCGATTCAGTTGCTTTTCTAATTCTAAACAATAAAATAACACGGGATAATTATCGGGAAAGTGAAGCCTTGCGTATTCATGTTATGGCTTTTACCGAGTTTTTACCATTAGATGACAATTTAAACAAGTTGCTCCAGAAAGAGGAATCGGTACCTGTTAAATATGAAGAAATACTGGACTATGCCAAAATTATCAATCAAAGGAAACGCGTTGAAACCCAGATGAACCTATTCTATCAGGAAGCCTACAAAGAAAATATTGACTATTTCTCAATGAACTTTTCATGGGCTAGAAAACGTGATTCATTATCCATTGAGGAGAGGATCGATTATTTTTTGAACAATGAAAACTATAAAAACAGGGTTTATAATTATTGGGTTAAATCCAATAATTTAAATCGAAGGGTTGTCGAACACCGGGCTTTATCAATGGCACTTTTGGGAAAAATGAAGATTTTGAGAAATGGTTACACCGCCAATGAGCTTGGAAAACTGTATGATAGTTTAGGCATGAAACCTTTTGATCGAATGCATTGTGAAAGTCGGCTTTCAGAAATAAATAAACGAAAACAGATAAGACAATCGTGTATGGTCGCCAATCTTCAAAAAAAATCTGTGCAAATAGTGATCAGAAATCGGACAGGGGAATTCATTAGAGAATTAAACATTGAACCTGGACAATTCACAACTGTTTTAAATGGATGGAATGGCCCTGAAGCCGACCATTTTAGAATATTTGAGGAGATTACGGATGGCAAATGCAAACAAAGATATTTGCAAGAAATCAATGGGTATTTAATACTTCGGTGATTCTATCATCAAAATAAAATCCAAGAATTACCTATGTTAAAATTCTTCCGAAAGATTCGTCAACAGCTACTGGTCAAAAATAATATTTCCAAATACCTCCTATATGCTATAGGCGAAATTGTGCTGGTGGTCATTGGCATTTTGATTGCCCTGCAAATCAACAATTGGAACGAAGATCGGAAAGACAGGGCAAAGGAACGTTTTTATTTAAGAAGTATACGATCGAGCAT
>JBATHI010000589.1:0-5391 GCA_049666645.1 Flavobacteriaceae bacterium
GGCGTAAAGAACGCGGGAAGCCCTGGACCGCGTTCAGCACGCGCGAGCGGTTCCCAGGAGCACTAGCGAATGGGAAACACCTAATGAAAAAGTGTCCTTTTTGCGCCTCTTTTTGGACAGGCAAAAAGAGGCAAAAAGAAATATGGGCCGGGTTTTTTACCAAAAAGGGCATTGGGATAAATAGGATACCTTGGGAATTGGTGCTTGTGATATGATGGTTGCCAGCGTCGCCAGTCTCGACGCCGCTCGACCTGACAAGGCATAAATTTTAAGAATCGGATTTCTATTAGAAACTAATCCCCTCCCGGGAGGGGCCAGGGGTGGGTTTGGATCGGTTCTTTTGCCCAAAAAGAAGCAAAAAAAATAATTCTTAATGTCTTTTCTTTTTTTCATCGCCAA
The DNA here is from genome assembly GCA_049666645.1 of Flavobacteriaceae bacterium. GTDB lineage: Bacteria > Bacteroidota > Bacteroidia > Flavobacteriales > Flavobacteriaceae > Pelagihabitans. Next base: position 400 of record JBATHI010000589.1, read on the forward strand.
AAAAAGAATCAAAAACGCTAGGCTGATTTTTCTTTTCTTGAAATCTACGGGCTTTCCACGGCAGCACCATCCAGGCCGCTTCCGATACTCGGAATGCTTTATGGATGGCTACCTTAAACCCAGGTGAAAATCCCTTGATTTCTGGCAAAAAGAAAAATAGGCCGGGTTTTGAATCAAAATGTCATTTGAGGGCCTTCTTTTTCCCTGGTGTATCGAATGAGGGGATAAGGAACGACGGAATCCCGGTCACGCTGTACACATTGGTCGCCCAAAGCTTTAGCAGGGGTGGTACAGGCGGGCCGGGTAGGTGCGATTCAATCTTGGAGAGGGGTACACGTTCTTTAAAATGCAAAGCCAACCTGAAAACAAATAAGCGTGTCTCATCAACAAATTCCTTTCCCTATGCTAGAAAAAACAAATTCCGACATCGTTTAATACCAATAAAAAAGTTTTGATAGATCTAAGCGATGCTTCGGACAGAAAAACCCTACGTTCGTCCTCATTTTATTGCAGAGCTAATGATTTTCTTTATTTTGGTTAACAATAAACCAAAAAATAATTCTTAAATATTTTGTATTATGCCAACAATAACATTTAGCGTAACCGGAGTTAACACTGCAAACAACACAGTAACTATGACCCTTAATGGAAATCCAGCAACAGGAGATCTAACGGTTGATGTCGGTACAGTAATTCAATGGAATCTAACAAGAAATGTTGATAGCATCGTCATTACCCAAAGCACAGGTACGGGCAATACGAATATTTGGAGCAGTGTTCCCGCTCCTTTCCCACTACCTAACTCAAAAAACTGGCAAGGAACGATCGGAAATACCGGTAATATTGGGGAGAGCTATAATATCACCGGAACTGCCGGGGGTAACACCGTAAGCCATGACCCTAGAATTAGCGTAAATCCGAAGACTAAGGAAGATGCCGTCTAAAATAAAGGCCTTTTATTTCCTAATAGGCCTTTATTGTTTTAATGGCCATTTTGCCATTGCCCAGGACCAAAGGATAGCTGACAGTCTCCTTGGCATTTATCAGACGGATACCTTAGATGGCGAAGCAAGATTGGAATTGCTCAAAAACCTGTCTTTTAACGCAGTGGATGACTATCATTTGGCGCTGAAATACGCCGACGAATTGATTGCCCTGGCCACAGAGGATGATAACTTAGCGTACCAAGCCCATGGTTATCTCCGAAAGGGAAACGCAGAAAAGTTAATGGGTAATTTGGAAAAGGCATTGGCTGCTTTTTTCGAGACCGCTGAAATCGCCAAAAAAAATGGTCGAATACCATTGGAAGGCAGCGCATATATCAATATTGCGGATATTTATGCGATGGCCAATAACCATAAAAATGCGATGCATTATTATCAAATGGCCATCGCAACATTGCGTAAATCAGATGACAGTATTAGCTTGGCATCTGCCATTTTAAATGCTGGAGACGCACATCTTACCAACAAAGATTATGATTCTGCCCTGGTCTACTTCAAAGAATCCGGAGCAATTTTTGAACGGTCCAATTACTTAATTGGAAAAGCCTATAACCTTGGGAATATAGGCATGGTATACGCCGGACAGGGGCAAATCGATCTCGCGGAAAAAAATATTGATGAGGCGATACAGATACTGATAGCACATGGGGACTATTATCCCATTAGTGTATATCTGCAATCAATGGCTGATATTTTTCTGGAAAAAGGAGATCGGCCCACCGCGTTGAATTATGCGAAAAGAAGCCTGGCCCTGGCAACACAGTATGGGCTCAAAGAACAGATCAGTACTGCAAATCTCAAACTTTCGGAACTCTATGAAGCTATGGGCCTCACAACCGAATCCTTAATGCATTATAAAGAATACATCGCCGCCAGGGATACCCTCAACAATATCAGCCGGGTACAAACATTGGCCGATATGCGCACGGATTACGAAATATCACAAAAACAGGTCGAGGTGGACTTGCTAAACACACAAAAAAGGAACCAATTGATCATTCTTGTTTTTTCGGGGGTCTTGCTGCTCACCTTATTTTGGTATTACAGAACCATATCAAAAGAGAAAAAAAGATCTGAAAACTTACTGCTCAATATATTGCCCAGTGAGATAGCACATGAATTAAAGCAAAAAGGTGCAGTGGAAGCGGTAAAATGCGATGAGGTTACCGTATTGTTTACCGATTTTGTGCAGTTTTCAAAAAAGGCGGAAAACATTACTCCGGAAAAATTGGTAAAGAGTATCGATTTTTACTTCAAGAAATTTGACGAGATCACCACAAAATACGGATTGGAAAAGATCAAGACCATTGGGGATTCCTACATGTGCGCCAGTGGCATCCCATCCCCAGACCCAAAGCACGCCAGCAATGCCATCAGGGCTGCTAAGGAAATGACCGAAGTTGTGAAGTCCACACTAAATGACAAAGACGACCTGAGCCATTTTGAAGTAAGGGTCGGCTTACATTCTGGCCCGGTGGTTGCGGGTATTGTCGGAATAAAAAAATGGCAGTACGACATATGGGGGGATACGGTAAATATTGCGTCACGAATGGAATCCAATTCTGAACCGGGCCGGATAAATCTTTCGGAAACAACCTATGACGCAATAAAAGAAGAATTTGCCTGTGAATACCGTGGAGAAATTGAAGTGAAGAATCGGGGTTTGTTGAAAATGTATTATTTATCTCAATAAATTTGCCCCTGCTTTTGCTTGTATTTGGTAGCGTGTTGTTGCACTTTGTTAACAATTTGTCCAATCATTTGAAGTAACTATAATGAGGCCACTTAATTCTTAACGCCCCTAATACCTCGATCACATCATTCATTGGTTATAATGAACACCGTGAGATTAACCTTCAACCTAAAATCATCAGAATAGCAATAGGTCCAGCGCACCCGGTCATGGCAGATATTCGCCTCAAAATCCCTTGATTTCCGGCAAAAACAAAAATAGTCCGGGGCTTATGCCCATAAGGACTTATATCCCCGATACCGTATTCTTCATGGCATCTGCCCATATTCATCAATACATTTCCTAAATTACCACTTCGCCCCGCTTGGTTAAACCAAGAGGGCGGTTCAACCGATATTTTTATATGCGATATCTACAAAGACTTGCGGACTGTAGGGTCATGGCATATCTTTATCGAACATGCAACACTTCTCCCTAAATTTAGAAAAATGGCCGAATATTCAGTGACCGTAGATCAAGAAGAAATACCGACAAGTACGTCGGCCGCCGAAGCGCTGGACCTCATCAAGGTCGATAGCGCGAATTTTCATCTCCTACGGCATCCCCGAGCATATACCATAGGCTTGGCCCAATCGGATCATTTAAAAAAAGCCTACAGGATCGTCGTCAATGGCAACAGCTATGAGGTAACGATCGCGGATGAATTTGACCTGAGGGTAAAAAAAATGGGACTCATGACCTCCACCTCCCAGAAGATCAACTCTGTGAAAGCGCCCATGCCCGGACTGATCATTGAGGTGATGGCAACGGCAGGGCAAACGGTTTCGGAAGGCACCCCCTTGTTGGTGCTCTCCGCGATGAAGATGGAGAACATTATCCTATCACAAGGGGCGGGAATCGTTAAATCGATCGCCGTTAAAATCGATGATACCGTAGAAAAAGGACAGTTGCTCATAGAAATGGAACCATAAGATTCCCGCTTTAATGGAAATGACCAAAAAAGAACTTGAACCATGAAAAAAATACTGGTTGCCAACCGTGGTGAAATCGCGCTCCGCATTATGAAGACCGCCCGCAAAATGGGTATAAAAACGGTCGCGGTGTATTCGGAAGCGGATCGCTGCTCGCCCCATGTGAAATTTGCCGATGAGGCGGTATTCCTGGGAAAGGCACCTTCTTCAGAGTCGTACCTGGCCATGGAAAAAGTGATGGCCGCCGCAAAGGAAACGACCGCCGATGCCATACACCCCGGCTACGGATTCCTAAGTGAAAACGATGTTTTTGCGCAAATGGTGGTAGACCACGGATTTGTTTTTATCGGGCCAAGACCACATGCCATAAAGCTCATGGGCAACAAGTTGGCCGCAAAAGAAGCGGTTCGCGATTACCAGATCCCCATGGTCCCCGGTACGGAAGAAGCCATTACCGATGTGGTCCTGGCCAAAAAAATCGCGCAGCAGATAGGGTTCCCCATTTTGATCAAAGCTGCGGCAGGGGGCGGTGGTAAGGGCATGCGTATCGTAGGTTCTTTGGGAGAATTGCCCGAACAGATGAACCGTGCCATCAGTGAAGCGCAGGCCGCTTTTGGCGATGGGGCGGTTTTTATCGAGAAGTACATCGCTTCCCCCCGGCATATTGAAATTCAGGTGCTCGCCGATAGCGCCGGCCAAACCGTACATCTTTTTGAGCGGGAATGCAGCATACAGCGCAGGCACCAAAAAGTGATCGAGGAAGCGCCCTCTTCCGTGCTCACGCCCGAACTTAGGGCTGCCATGGGCGACGCGGCGGTCAAGGTGGCCACAGCCTGTGATTATGTGGGGGCGGGCACCGTTGAGTTTTTGTTGGATGCGGAAATGAATTTTTATTTCCTCGAGATGAATACCCGGCTTCAGGTAGAACATCCGGTAACCGAATGGATCACGGGCATAGACCTGGTCGAACAACAGATCAAAATTGCCAGGGGGGAACCCTTGGCATTCGTCCAGGAAGATTTGCGCATAAAGGGCCACGCGCTGGAGGTGCGCGTATATGCCGAAGACCCATTGGACAATTTCATGCCCAGTATCGGCACTTTGTCCACATACAGGAGACCCGAAGGGGCCGGCATCCGATTGGATGATGGTTTCGAGCAAGGGATGGTGGTCCCTATTTATTACGATCCCATGCTATCGAAGTTGATCACCTACGGAAAAAATAGGGAGGAAGCCATTCAACGCATGATCGAGGCGATCGGCCAGTATAAGATCGAAGGCGTCGCCACCACCTTGGCGTTCGGCAAATTTGTCTGTGAACACG
>JBATHI010000590.1:0-2776 GCA_049666645.1 Flavobacteriaceae bacterium
CCCTTGTAATTTGGATTGCCGGCCGTAAGTACTTCGATCGCTTTGCTACCCCCAGTCATCCCGACAAAAAAAGCGGCAAGTTGATTGCTGTACCCAGCACCCGCAACATTCAAAACGCCATATCCCCCCATCGAATAACCGATTATCGCCGTGTTTTGTGCGTCGACCAAATCGCTTAGGAAACTTTTTGAATCTTCGGAGGCGAGCGATTCGATTTCATCGATCACAAAATGGATGTCCTTCGCACGGTTCAGCAGTGTACTTTGAAAGGGCCCCGCATCGCCGAATGTCGAATCGGTATGGTCGATGGCGACGACGACATACCCTTTCGATGCCAAATTTTCAGTGAGATAGGTCATCAGGTAGCGTGAGCCCACATACCCGTGGGAAACCACTATGAGCGGATATTTGGAGGGTTCTGCCAAGGGTTCGGCGGAACGCACCGATCTCCCCATCGTTTTAATGGGAATCAGTGGTCGGAGGGAATCGTTGGCGGTACCCATAAGCTGATCATATTCCACGAGCTCCAATGTTCCGTCGGCAAGTTGCGCCGGATACCAAACCTCAACCCTCAACGGACGATCGTAGAGCGGATCGTTGCCATTTTGGCTTTTCAGCACATCGATTTGGCCCTTATGCACCAATTGAAGGGTCTGGACGCCGACCTTATATCGCCCCCTTGCCGCAAGTTCCGGGGCATCGGGCAGGGCATCCCCAAATAGGAAAGGGGTCGACTGTGCCGACAACAGGGTGCCAGCAGATAAAGAAATTAAGAGTATTGTAAAATTAAGTTTTGTCATGCTGAGTTGGTTTCGATGGTTGATCTTATGATCGATTACTGGCATTCGAAGCGGTAAGATATCGATATTTATGTTCTAAGTAAAATAGTCGGCGGGCTTGGCGGCCATTTCCCCCAACAGGTCAAAATAGGCCCCGATATGACGCCCATCCACCAGGGCATGGTGCGCTTGCACGTTCAAGGGCATCATCAACTTCCAATCCTGTTCAAAAAATTTGCCCCATGTGATTCTGGGTATGCTATCTGCGGGATTATAGTGCATGGCATGTTGCAATCCGGTAAAGCTTATCCAAGGTATGGCAGAAAGAAAAAGATAATCATCCTTGCCATCATCATCCTCCATAGATGGGCTGTCGTTCATTTCCTTAATTTTATCCCGCGCATTTTGTATAAAGGTGGGTGCATGGGGCTGATAAGCTACAGTACAAAAACTGAAAACATCTGCTTCGGCGGTAGGTACCGTAAAAGAAGGCCTTACCGATTCATGTTCATTGACCTGTTTCCCATGGATGCGCCATCGGAATTCCGGAATTTCATTGGCAGCCCTCGCAATCAAGTATACGATACAAGGGGTCAAGGCAAGGTCATTTTTCTTTGCATAGGCATGGAGTGCTGTGATGTTCACATTGGCGGTAAGGTTAAAATGGGGATGGTCCATCGCATTGAAAAAGTCAAAATGCTTTTTGCGATGCGGGTTGGTGAAGGAGATCGATTTCATTTTAAAGCATTGCCTTTATTACCATTAATTTCCTTTGTTTTCCTTCCCAGGCTCTTCTTTCGGTGGGCTGATCATAATATGGGCCCTGTGGGTTCCGGGATCCATTAACCAAGCATGGCCCGGTGGTGTGGGTTTGGTGGGCAGGCCGGTTGATTCCCCAGTAGCATAGGGCACATAAAAAACATACCGCACGTAGGGATTTTTAATTTTTTGGGTTTCCGGGTCAACCGTTCCGGTAAATACACAGAGGGTCGCCCTATCGGGCATTTTTAAGGTACCTGCCTTTACCTCGGCTTCCCTGATATCAAAAACATCCTTCCCTTCCTTTCCCTGAGCCTTCAATTCCCGGCCACGGGCCATAAAGGGATCGAGACTGGCTTGATAGGCGGCCGTGGAAAAACCTTCCTTGGTGGGATCATCTGCCAAACAAATATAGGAGTTGGTGCCTTCCCTTAAGGTTACGAAACTTCCGTCGGGGGCATAGCCATAGATTTTGGCTCCGGCCCTATATTCCTCTGGAGCGGCCATCATTGCCGTTTCTATTTGCCATTCTTTGGAAGGAACATTTTGACCACAGCCCATGGCCAAAGTCAGGAAGAGGGTTGCAGCAAAGTAAAATTTTTTCGTTTTCATCGGTATGGGAGTTGTTGGTGGTTCAAGTGCTTTGATCATATGCTATTTTAATCTATCGCCATGGTTTGATCCACGAGATTATGGGGATAACGGCAGTCGCGAAAGATATGGCTCAATTAGGTGTTCCATGTACTCAAGGTTCTCGAGTACCGGAATGCTTTTTAAAGATACCGATAATTTTCAAAACGGAGTGCTTCTCGGTAAAAACTTGGAACGGTGCTGGGAAAAGCGCGGTAGTTTCAGGCTAAGAGTTGCTAAATACCTACAATGATATTTTTGGAGTTCTGAATAGAGGTTGGAGTAATGGATGCCGATTATTCAACAATCTACAAAAGACCTTCACGGTCATGGCTGATCAATTAAGCAAGGCTGTTTCGGTTTCCTCTTCCGTTTCGCTCATCAGCCATTGCAGAGCGGTCTGCGTGCTGCTGACAATCCTCACATATGCGGCCCTGTTCATGGCGACGACTTCCATGAACCGACCGATATCCTTGGTGGGCCATACAATGGCGAGCTTTACCTTGTGTCGCAATACTTCGGCAATCTTTTCCCCGAGAAAGAATCGGTCAACAATGGAGGCGTCGGTATCTTGAAGCAACGACCCGTTGAACAGGGTCCTGTAAATC
>JBATHI010000591.1:0-2242 GCA_049666645.1 Flavobacteriaceae bacterium
ACCTTGGTCTCAACAAGTAACTGGCATCTTTATGAGGACTTAAACACGCCTGACCCATTAAACCATGGGAATCATTTCATTGATAATGACTACAGCCTTACAGGCGTACCCGGCTGGTCAGATGATCCGGAGTCAATAGGTGCCGTACTGCTTTTAGATTTCATACAAAGGATTGATGCAAACGGCATTCCTTTTGAAGAGTCCTTCGCTATGGAGAACTTCATTGCTGAGAAAAAATTTCCTGCCGGTACTGACGTATGTGACCAGGTTCTCGATATGAATCCGGGTACGAATCATATTGCAGGTTGGAAGGCCTGCGAGGCTCACGCCTATAAAGCTACCTATGAGTTGTTAAGCAGCAGGTATAAGAATTTCGGCCAAAGAGTAAAAGATAGGCATCTTAAAAGGATGGATATCTTAAAAAAGATTAGGGAATAATCAAAAAGTTAATTCGGTCAACCCGTGTAAATGCCAGGGCCCGATACAAAAAAAAAGCCTGAAAATTGCTGTTTTTCAGGCTTTTTGATTCTACTCAAATTATTTCCGATGACCCGAATTTGGCTTGAATACTGATGCTCTCATCAGCATCCTGACTTCAACAGAGTTGAACGTCAGGGCCCTGTTTCCAAATCATTTGATATTCAAAAAGTTAAAATCTTTATTTTCAAAGTGCGCACCGATTGGCGCACCGATCGTACTTGTTATTTCAAATGAACTTGTTTGTGCTTATTTGGCACTACATAATATTCCCGGTGCAAAAACAGAATGCCTATTTTATTGTTTCTCTAAAATTTCCATCAATCGATAATTGAGGTATAATTTCTCTTTCCCCACCTTTATGGATTTTAGAAAACCCTCTTTCTCGAGATCTCTCAAATAATTGCCGACAGTTTTAAGTGTTCCTAATCCCTCATTTATTAAATACTGCCTTTTTGTATAAGGCAACCTGAATAGGATTTCTATTAACTCTTTGGAATATGCTTTGGGCAATTTTTCTTTTATTTCCGTTGATATCTCCTCCATGAGGGCAATAATATTTTCAAGACGGAGCAATCCTTTTGCCGCGGTTATTTCTATCGTGTCGAGCATATACAATATCCAACCTTCCCAATCCTCTTTTTCTGTGACCAGTCTTAGTTTTTTATAGTATGCTGCTTTATTTTGAATAATATATTCACTCAGATAGATTGCGGGTATGTCCAACAGTTTTTCCAGTTTAAGATAGAGTAGGAGTAAGATCCGTCCCGTTCTTCCGTTACCATCAGCGAAGGGATGGATGGCCTCGAACTGATAATGCATCAATGCCATTTTTATGAGCGGATCCAGTTTACTAGGTCCGTTGACGAATTTTTCCAAGTTGGCTAGCTTGCCCCTTATAATAGCTTCTCCTGATGGAGGGGTATAAATGGTTTCTCCTTTGGTGTTGGATAAAGTAGTGCCTGGGGTGGTTCTAATTCCCGAATTATTTTGTTTGATCCTCTGTACTATTTCAATGCAAAGATTGGTGGTTATAAACGGCTTTTTTTCAAGATTTTCCAACCCATACCAAAGGGCTTCCTTGTAACTGATTACTTCTTTGGCGGCTGGGTTGTCGAATTTTTTATCGGCCACCACGGCCTGATATAAATCGTCATTCGTGGTAATGATGTTTTCTATTTCTGAGCTTGCCTTTGCTTCTTGAAGATGAATGGTATCTAAAAAAAGTCTTGGGTTGGGCAAATTGGTAATCGCTCCGTTTAGTTTGGACAAGGCCCGGCTGGCCGTAATGGCCTTTCGTAAAACGGCAGTGGTTTCCAACTCCTTTTCGGGGGGAAGCAATGGTAAATCATTATAGGGAATGTCTTTATTAAAAGTTGCCACGTGATGAGGGTCGAATTAACACTTGTTTTAAATACGAGGGTAAATATACACAAAAATTACCCTTGTTTTATAAATGAGGGTAAAAATTACCCTTGTTTGCTTATGTAAGGATGCTATTCCTTTTAAATGCGCAGCCCCAAATCTTCCAAAAGGCGTTCGGGTACCAAACAGTCATTTAGGTTTTGCCATAAAACGAAAACCCCTCCAAATGGAGGGGTTATTCACAAATCAGTGACCGGGCTGGGGCTCGAACCCCTTCCGTAACCATTTGATATTCAAAAAGTTAAAACCTGTATTTTGAAAGTACGCACCGATTGGCGCACCGGATCGTACTAGTTATTTCAAATGAACCTGTTTGTGCTTATTTGGCACTACATAATAT
>JBATHI010000592.1:0-14319 GCA_049666645.1 Flavobacteriaceae bacterium
CGATGGCATTGTAAATGGGCTCTCCGCTACTTTTGTCCCAGACCACGGTGGTTTCCCGTTGGTTTGTGATTCCAACGCCCTTTACTTCGGCAAGGTTGACTTTATTTTCTTTGATCAACTGTTTCAGCACCCCGAGTTGTGACTCCAAGATTTCCTTGGGATCGTGTTCAACCCAGCCCGGTTTGGGAAAAAACTGTTTAAACTCTTTCTGCACCATCCCTTCGATGGTTCCTTTTTCGTTCACGAGCAGGGCACGGGAACTTGTTGTGCCTTGGTCTAAGGCAATGATATAACTTTTGGACATTTGATGGAGGTTAATGCACTAAGATAAGCGAATATAATTCGAATGCAAAAGAACCTTCGCGAGAGTGGCATCGTACCAGGTTCATTGATCAAAACTGTACTCCCGCTCTACCAGACAAATGCGGACTTTGTACCATTGGTACCAGTCCGAGATTCCCTTTTGTTGGGCGAACAAGTGATCGGCATTGGCCTTCCAATCGGCTATGGCGGCAAGGCTTTCCCAATAGCTGACGGTAATGCCCAATTCGCTTCTGGCGCTTTCCACCCCTAAAAACCCTGGTTGTTTGCTGGCCAATGCTTCCATTCTTTGGGCCATTTCGGAATACCCATGGTCCCCTTCGGTGCGGGCGGAGGTAAAAATTACCGCATAATAGGGCTTCCCCATTTTCATCCGTTACAATTATCAATTTGGTTATTCAATGCCGGCGTACGCCATGGGCAACATCGGGGGTATTCCCTCTCAAATGAGATACTCCTTGTCTAAAAAATAACCCACAATGGCTTCTTTCATCAATACCGATTGTTCTCCCGCCTTCAGGGGGGGCAGTTCTTCTTTGATGGTATAATGGGGCCACCCTTCTTCATCGAAATAATCGAATTCATAATAACCATAGGGCTCCAGCAACCTGCAGATGGCGATATGCATCAGATTGAGCTTTTCGTCTTTCTTGTATTTCTTATGGTACTGTCCCAGTTCCTGCACCCCCACCAAATAGATGATGGCATCCAATTCCAGAGGGTCGCCGTCCGAAAATTGGGCCGAGAGTCTTTCAACCAGTACTTCCCATCGCTCCTTTAATTGCAGGTCTCTAGACATGTTCATTTCATAGTTTGCCTTTGATCGCAGGCACAAGATAAACAAAGGTACAAATCAAAATGTTACATTTGTTCAAACACTATCGCATGGGTTTTTTGGATATCGTTTTTGGGCTATTGATGCTATGGGGTTTGTGGAAAGGCCTTAAAAACGGACTCCTCTTGGAAATTGCTGCCATTATCGCCCTGATTGCGGGACTTTATGGGGCCATTCACTTTTCATATATCACGGGAGAATACCTGTCCAGGAATTTTGATTGGAATGAACAGCATATGAACCTTGCGGCCTTCATCATTACCTACATTATCATCGTACTGGCCGTTCATTTGGCGGGTAAATTGTTGACCAAAATTGCCGATCTGGCCCTTTTGGGTTTTGTGAACAAATTGGCAGGTGGGATATTCGGGGTTTTGAAAGTGTCGGTGATCCTCGGTGCTTTATTGATATTTATTGACCATATGCATTATTCACTTGGGGTTATCACTGAAGAAACCAAAGCAAAATCAATATTCTACAACCCCCTAAAGGATATCGGGTCATTGGTGTTCAACAAAGTCCTAAAGAAGCAAGACCCCGATGATGAGGCTCCTTGACCTATTTTGACGCCGAAATTGAAAAGAAGGCCGGTTCCCGAAAATCCCGAAAAAATGCCGTTTGTCGAAAAGATTGCCTTTTTCGTAGAGGATGTCTCTATTTTCTTTAACATTACAAGGTTGAAATCTCCCCTTCAACCAAGATTTTTTTAGTACCCCCATTTCTTCCTTACCTACTGGCAGGCATACCTACTTATACTTACAATTTAGAACATTGTATGAAAATGAAGTTGCGACATACCCTTTTGATAGGGGTAGTATTGTTGGCAGTTTCCTGTAGCGAGGAATCGGTCGTGGGGGAAACCCTGATACCGGAATCGGAAAATGCCGTTGTTGTGGAGGGGGAACTATTGGCCGTGGTGAACGACCACAGGGCGTCATTGGGCTATAACGTTTTGGAATATAGCGCGGTAGCCCATGAATTCGCCAACAAGCATACCGATTATATGATCGCCATGGGCAGTTTGAGCCATGACAATTTCAGCGCCCGCGCCTCCAATATTTCCACGCTGGAGAATGCTGAGTACGTGGCCGAAAACGTGGCAAAGGATTACGATTCTGCCGTGGAGGCGTTCCAAGGATGGCTGAAAAGCACCAATCATAAAAAAACCATGGAAGGCGATTTTACGCATACCGCCGTAAGCGTTAAAAAGGATGCCAACGGAAATTATTACTTCACCCAACTCTTCTTCCGTTAGCTTTTATAGCGCAGATTCTTTTTATAACTTTGAAAATAACAATGACTGGCGGTTCGTGGTCCAACTTTGGCTTCGATCCAATACAGCGTAAACCAAGTTGAAAAAGATGACCATCATACCCCCCTTTAATTTGAACCAATGGGTCGAGGAAAACCGCGCCTTGCTAAAACCGCCTGTTGGCAATAGGAACCTTTACAAAGATGCCAAAGACTACATAGTGATGGTAGTGGCGGGGCCCAATGCCAGGAAAGACTACCATTACAACGAAACAGAGGAGCTCTTTTATCAATTGGAGGGCCAGATCGAAATCCACATACAGTTGGAGGGCCAAAAAAAAACCTTAAAACTGGGCCCGGGAGATATGTACCTGCATCCGGCCAAAGTGCCGCATTCTCCCTTTCGCCATGAGGGAAGTATCGGTTTGGTCATAGAAAGAAAACGGGCCGATATGCAGGTCGACGACGGACTGCTTTGGTTCTGCGATCAGTGCAACCACAAATTGTATGAGGCCTATTTTACGCTCAACGATATCGAAAAGGACTTTTTAAGGCACTTCAAACACTTTTATGGCTCCAAGGCATTGCGTACCTGCGAACAATGCGGCACGGTAATGCCCGTAGACAAGCGTTTTGTGGCAGAAGAATAAAACATGGCGGTCCTTACGAACATATTGATCATACTGGTAGCGCTCTTGCATTGCTATTTTCTTTGGTTTGAAATGTTTGCATGGACCACAAGGGGCAGAAAGGTATTTAAAAAATTCCCTTCGGAACTGTTCGAACCCACAAAGGCCTTGGCCGCCAACCAAGGCCTATACAATGGATTCTTGGCGGCCGGACTGCTATGGACGTTTCTGATCGATGATCCCATTTGGCGTGCCAACATCGCTTTTTTCTTTTTGGGGTGCGTTGCCATCGCCGGTATTTATGGGGCCTTTACCGCCGACCGAAAAATATTCTTTGTTCAGGCCCTACCCGCAATACTTGCCCTATTTTTGCTTTTCATAGATTTATTTTAATCCACAATACGCACCATTGATGGCATCAAACAATAAATTATGTTGACCTTTCGGTTCTATATGGCTTTTGCGGTCTTGTTATTCATAACGATCAAACTTCCCGCACAGATGACGACGCCCGAGCAAGTGGTTCAAAAACAACTTGAAGCCTATAACCAAAGGAACATCGACCTATTCATGTCGACCATAGCTCCCGAAGTGGTATTTTACAATTTCGCCACAGGGGAAAGAACCTTGGAAGGGACCGCCGCCTGTCGGGCCTATTATACCGCTCTTTTTGAAAATTCGCCCAAACTGCATTCCACCATATTGAAACGCATGGTATTCGGTAACAAAGTAATCGACCATGAAGGTATCGTCGGCAGAAATGGAAGTGAAGAAATCGTTGAATTGGTAATGATCTATGAAGTTCAGCAGGATAAAATAATCAAGGTCACCGTCTTGAGAAAGCACGATTAAAACCCCGCTTTTATTTGTAGCTTTGTCCTCCCGATTGTTATCGGAAATAACAAAACATTCCAAAAAAGTTATAAAATGTCAAAAATTGCAGCTGACTTCGGTATTGACCAAGCCCTAAAAACATTGGGCGTTCAAGCCATAAACAATGGCACCTCAACCGGCGAACACAAATTTGGCTCAGGGGAGACCATCGCGTCTTATTCGCCCGTTGATGGGGCTTTGATCGCCAAGGTGAAGACCACCACAAAAGACGATTATGAAAAAGTGATGGTTTCGGCCACGGAAGCCTTTAAGGCCTGGCGGTTGAAACCTGCCCCGCAGCGCGGTGAAATCGTACGACAATTCGGCGACAAGTTGCGTGAATTGAAAGAACCTTTGGGAAAACTGGTCTCCTATGAAATGGGGAAAAGCTTGCAGGAAGGGATGGGCGAGGTACAGGAAATGATCGATATCTGCGACTTCGCAGTTGGCCTTTCCAGGCAACTACATGGTTTGACCATGCATTCCGAACGGCCCGGCCATAGGATGTACGAACAATATCATCCCTTGGGCGTGGTGGGTATAATATCGGCCTTTAATTTTCCGGTGGCCGTATGGGCATGGAATACCGCCCTGGCATGGGTATGTGGAGACGTCTGTGTTTGGAAACCTTCCGAAAAAGCACCCTTATGCGGGGTGGCCTGTCAAAATATTGCGGCCCAGGTATTTAAGGCCAATGGCTTGCCAGAAGGAATTTCTTGTCTGGTGAACGGCGATTATAAGGTAGGGGAGCTCATGACCCATGACCGACGGGTGGCTTTGATTTCGGCCACCGGTTCCATCCGTATGGGAAAAATAGTGGCACAGGCCGTAGCGGCCCGGTTGGGCAAATCGCTTTTGGAATTGGGCGGCAACAATGCGATCATCGTCACTCCGGATGCCGATATCAAAATGACCGTGATCGGAGCCGTTTTTGGGGCAGTGGGCACTGCGGGCCAAAGGTGCACCTCGACCAGGCGTTTGATCATCCACGAATCGATTTACGATAAGGTCAAAGAGGCCATTGTAGCCGCCTATCAGCAATTGCGCATTGGCAACCCATTGGATCAGCACAACCATGTCGGCCCGTTGATCGACACCGATGCCGTGGCCATGTATCAAAACGCACTGAAAAAAGTGGTTAAAGAAGGAGGTAAACTGGTGATAGAAGGCGGGGTGTTGCAAGGCTCCGGCTATGAAAGCGGGTGTTACGTAAAACCGGCCATAGCGGAGGCCCTGCCCCAATTCGAAATCGTTCAGCACGAAACCTTCGCGCCCATATTGTACCTGCTTAAATATTCCGGGGAAGTCGAGAACGCCATTGCCATACAGAACGGGGTGGTACAAGGCCTGTCATCGGCCATTATGACGAACAACCTCAGGGAGGCTGAACGCTTTTTATCGGTGGCAGGGAGCGACTGTGGCATCGCCAATGTGAACATAGGCACTTCGGGTGCCGAAATCGGTGGCGCGTTTGGTGGCGAGAAAGAAACCGGCGGCGGACGCGAAAGTGGATCGGATACTTGGAAAGTATATATGCGCCGACAGACCAATACCATCAACTATACCGCGGAATTGCCTTTGGCACAAGGCATCAAATTTGATCTGTGATCACAGATAAGCGCATAAAAAACCCGATGGTTTTTATACACTTACCCGTTCCCCCGATCGGTAAGAGATAAAAAACAGCGGGTTTGACCAACTAAGCTAACTCAAACTTATAAACGCAAAGAAAATTAAAAATTAGATTTTTGGGGCCTCGACTTCAGCGTTTCTGGAGCATCCACATGCCAACTACCGTGAAGCAGTTCTTGTAGGCCCAGCACGATGAACATGCAACAGAAAGTCAAGATTCTGACGATTTCATTTTTCATATCCAAACAAGTGCTTTCTCTTAAATAAATGTAATGGATACCATTCAATGATCGGTAGGCTATTGTATGGTTAGTACCTTTTCCTGTATAAATGGTAAAGTCAAAATCAATACCCGAAAGTCGATTTTAAACTTTTGCTGCAAGGCGGTGCCAAAAATTGAACCTACGTAAAACAAAACCCTTCCCCAATGCCGGAACTTCGTCGGGAGGGAAAGGGCTTATATATATCTTTCCGCAAGTTGCTGCAAACTTTCCAAAACCTGCCCCTTTCTTGTATGGTTGGGCCGTAAAACTGTATCAATGGTGCCCGGGGTCGAATGGGAGGTAAAAATGGGATTTCGCCCATCATAAGGTTTAAGTAATTGAATACCAACATTTAATGTTCGAACAATGATCAATTTTAAGATTTTTTTAATACATTGCTACGTCTTAAACCTAACGGATAGATCATGACCAGAAAAACAACGAACCTCATTGGCATCCTCCTCACCATCATAGCGGGGACCATGCTCTACCTAGTGCTTTGCAGTTCCTGCGGCATTTCCCTCGCTTAGAGGCCTCTGAAAAATAACCATCTAACTTTAAACTGTGGAATATGGAATTTGAAAATTTAAATATCTGGTGCTGGTTGATACCTGCACTTGTCGGTATCATTTCCGGAATCTTGGGTTACCTGATCGGAAAAGGGGGCAATACTTCGGTGACCGACAACAAGGAACTTAAATTGGCCCAGGACAAAAACGCCAAGTTGAAGGCCGATCTTGAAAATTGTCAAAAGAAACTGTCGGCAGGAGCTGCAATACCTGCTGAAAACATTGCTGAAGCTGCCGCCATCAAAACTGCGGCATTCAACTCCAAATCGGCAACTGCCGCTTTGGGAAAACCCGTAAAATTGGATGACCTTACCATCGTTGAAGGCATTGGCCCCAAAATTCAGCAGTTGTTCCATGCGTCGGGCATCAAAACCTGGAAGGCGCTCTCTGAGACCTCGGTCGCCAAATGCCAGCAAATTTTAAACGATGCGGGCAGCCGTTTCAAGGTACACCAACCGGGATCATGGCCCATGCAGGCCAAAATGGCCCATGAAGGCAAGTGGAGCGACTTGGCCAAATGGCAAGATCAGCACAAACACGGGAAACTTTAAACTTTAAACCCATAAAAAACCCGGACCATTCGGTTCCGGGTTTATGAATTTTTTATTTCATAAGGAAGTTTTATGGCTCAAGGAGAAGCTTTAGACCATGCCGTTGGCCTCGACCCATTTAAAGCGGTATTGATCTTCCGGAAACTTCATTCTAGCAGCGATACGTTCCAAGCGGTCAGGCAAAGCCATAAGATAATCCCTTGCTTTTTCAGCCTCGTCGTTCAATCCCCTGAGTGCGTCCAATTGCCAGTAATCGTTCAGTTTTTGTAATATTTCGATATAATCGTTCGCGGTATAGACGCCCAACCGCTGCGCACAGTTCGAAAAATTTTCAAAAGCCGTACCGATACTCCCGCCAGACTCCCTTAAAAAATGGGCGGGCATCACAATTTTCTTCTTCATCATATCGGCAAAGGCCAACATCATGCCGCTGGGATCTTCTCCGAATATCGTCTTCACGAATTCGCGATAGGCCAAGTGATGGCGCATCTCGTCCCCAGCGATGATGGTGCACATTTTTCCCAACAGCACATTGCCCTTTTTCTTGGCCATCTGCCCTACACGTTTATGCGAGATATTGGTGGCCAATTCCTGGAAAGAGGTATAGATAAAATTTTTATAGGGATCCCTGTCCGTACCGATATCGAACCCATCGGAGATCAAATATTGGGTGGTGATCTCTACTTCGCGCATGTTGACCCTGCCCGAGAGGTACAGGTATTTGTTCAACACGTCGCCGTGACGGTTCTCTTCCGCGGTCCACGCGCGAACCCATTTAGACCAACCATTTTTATTTTCGGAATGTTGGTCGATGCCCTCTACGTCCATAAGCCAAGATTCATAAGTGGGCAACGCTTCCTCGGTGATGGTATCGGCTACCATCGTCACCCAGAAGTCATACCCCAATTCCTTCGACTCACCCCTCAAATCTTCAACGGCTTCCAAAAACCCTTCGCTCTGGGAATCGGGCAAAAAATCGGTGGGCTGCCAGATCTCATCAATGGGAATCAAAAAATTATTCATGAAACCTTCCACCTGTGGCTCAATGGCCTGCATCACCTCCAACCTGATATTTTTTGTCGACATATTGCCTTTTTTGCAAAGTTCGTAATAAATTACATAAAATAGCTGAATCGGGCACGTTTTTCAGTTCCTCCCCACTTCACCTGGATAAAGCAAATGCACCGGATCGCTTTGCCAAATCGTTTTGGTCGAAACATCAATGATCGAAAGAGGACCCTTAAAGGCTGCCCCGGTATCGATGTTCCAAACATTGGCCGCCTTCTGCGGGGTGGTTTCCCCGATGCGTGTGACCGGAGTGTGGCCGATATAGATTTCATTGTAATGGATGAGTCTTTTAGGGTATCGATAATCATCCGGGCCTAGATCGGGATTTAAGGAAAGGGATAGTTCCCATAGGGTACGGTCCCAATAAAATGTCTTTTCGAAATATTCATGTTCCACCCCGTGGAGATTGGTAAACCCGGCATGCAGGAACAGTTTCTTTTCAGCATCCAAGTGATAATTTTTCAAGTTTTGATAGAACGCCATATGCGATCGAACGGTAGCCTGATCCGCTTTTGCATATGATTGCATGGTCGCAAGTCCGCCATGCTGCACCCATAATGGATTGTCTTTTCTTTCCAAAAGCCATTCAAGGCATAATTCATCATGGTTTCCCCTAATAAATACGCAGTTGTAATTTTTCTGGAGGCCCAATAAAAAATCAACGGTTTCCACGGCCTGGCTCCAGCCATCAACATAGTCCCCCAAAAATATCAACTGGTCTTCCGTGGATACCCCGGCGCGGTCCATGACCTGTTCCAAAGCCCTGAGGCCCGCATGGATATCACCAATCACTAATTTTCTCATGTCGCAAAAATCGTGATTATGCAAATCATGGCCATGCCAAAGACCGATAATTTTAAAAGTATACCAACATTTCGAAAATGGTAGACCCCGGCATAGGTTGCGGCAAAAAATGATACTTCTTTTAAAGTTTCCAATTATATTTGGAGCCCCTTGTAACCCATCGGCAAGAAATGGTACGATGCTTTGAAAAGGGCTTCGATCTAACTACCTTGTTGCGAATTATCATTGCATAGGATGAAACATATTTTTTGTATTGGCGAATTGTTGATCGATTTCGTTGCCGAAAAACAGGGCAGCGATCTTAGCAAAGCCGAGGTTTTTGTTAAAAAACCCGGTGGCGCACCGGCCAATGTGGCATGTGCCATTGCCAAACTGGGCGGCCATAGTAAATTTGTGGGATCTGTGGGCAACGACCCGTTCGGAAGCTATTTGTTGGAGGTGTTGAAGCAGAATCATGTCGATATTTCGTTGGTACAGCGGGTCAAGACCTTTACGACATTGGCCTTTGTATCCTTGACCGAAGATGGGGAAAGGGATTTTGTGTTCAGTCGCGGAGCCGATAAGGAATTGGAGTATGATCCCGAGCTCAAAAAATCCATCAAAGGCAATATACTGCACCTGGGCGCAGCGACGGCCCTCTTGGGCGGTGGCCTGGAAAAGGCCTATGGCCGTTATTTCTTTGATGCGCTCACGCTAAATGCTTTTATAAGTTTCGACCCCAATTTCCGCGGAGATCTATGGTTGGGGGAAGAAAATAAATTCGTGAAAAAATGTATGCCGTTCATTGAAAAGGCGGATCTTGGCAAGTTCAGCTTGGAAGAAGCCCAACTGCTTACGGGTAAGTCGGATCTGCACGAATGCTGTGATGTGCTGCATGAATTGGGCACCAAAATTATTACCATTACCATGGGTGAAAAGGGCACCCTTCTCAGCACGAAAGAAGGAAGACGAATTGTCCCCAGCATTCCGGTAACGCCGGTCGACACTACCGGAGCCGGTGATGCCTTTATAGGCTGCCTTCTATATCAAATCTCGAAATTGATCGACACCAATGAAATTTTCTCGAACCTTGATCGGTTGGTCGGCATGGTCGAAAATGCCAATAAGGCCGGTGCCATTACGACCACCAATTATGGTGCCATCCCGTCATTGCCCGATCAAAAGCAACTCCTTGCGATCTGATGAACCAAACCGCCATCCATCAATTGTTGCTTGCTTCACATCCAGATCTGATCGAAGAGAAGGATTTTGATAAGCTTTTCGACCTTAGGTTATCGACCAACCTCACCTTGATCAAGGATCTGTTTTTTTCACTCTATCCGGAAGGGGAACACTCCAATTCCTTCAAAAAGTTGTTGCAGGCCCTGCCCGTCCTCTTCAAGGATCGACCACTACCCTTAAGGCAATTGGACCTCGAACGCTTATCGGCGGGCAACTGGTACCAATCTGAACAGATCGTCGGAATGCAGTTGTATGTAGATCATTTTAATAAAGACCTCAATGGACTTTCAGAAAAAATCGGGTATTTCGAGGAATTGGGGGTAAACCTGTTACACCTCATGCCCATCACGCCAAGGCCTGAAGGAGAAAATGACGGTGGGTACGCGGTAAACAACTACCACGAGGTGGCAAAACGTTTCGGGACCAAGAACGACCTGCTACATCTCACCGAAAAGCTTCGGGGTCATCGGATGTATTTAATGTTGGATTTTGTCGCGAACCATACCTCAAATGAATTTTCTTGGGCCAAAATGGCCATGCAGGGCGATGAAAAATACCAAGGATATTACTATACCTATCCCGATAGGACCATTCCTGACGAATTTGAAAAAAACCTGCCTGAAATTTTTCCGATGACAGCCCCCGGCAATTTCACCTATAATGCCAAGATGGAGAAATGGGTCATGACCGTTTTCAACCAATATCAATGGGACCTTAATTACTCGAATCCCGAGGTATTTATCGAAATGTTGGCCAATTTGATCAAATTGGTAAATCTTGGGGTCGACGTGATTCGCCTCGATGCCCTTGCCTTCCTTTGGAAAAAAATGGCCACCCTCTCGCAGAACCTTCCCGAGGCCCATAACCTGATTGCACTTTTTAGGATGTGCCTTCAGGTAATTGCCCCAGGCGTTGTTTTTTTGGCGGAAGCAATCGTGGCCCCAAATGAGATAATCAAATATTTTGGAACGGGGCAAACCAAGGGAAATGAATGTGAAATTGCCTATAATGCGACCCTAATGGCATTGCTTTGGGATGCCATTGCCACAAAGAAAACACTGTTGCTCCATAAAAATCTTAGGAGCCTGCCCGCAAAACCACGGGAGGCCACTTGGATAAATTATATTCGCTGCCACGACGATATCGGACTTGGTTTCGAAGACCACCACATCCATGAGATTGGCTGGGATGCCAAAGAACATCGGAAATTCCTTTTGGATTACTATTGTCAAAGACTTCCTTGGTCGCCCGCCAAAGGCCTTATGTTCATGTACAACCCGAAGACGGGGGATGGTAGAATTACTGGAAGTTGTGCCTCCCTGCTCGGACTGGAATCGGCATTGGAACAAAAGAATAGCGCCCAAATAGCCTTGGCCATCGATAAGATCATCATGATGTACGGCGTAATTCTGTCCTATGGAGGGATCCCTTTGATCTATGCCGGTGACGAAATAGGCACCCTGAACGACTATTCCTATCTAAAAGACAAGGACAAAAAAGAGGACAGCCGCTGGGTAAACAGGCCCCATCAAGATTGGGACGCTATTGCGAAATTGGACCAAGGGGATTCGCATCATTCCAAAATATTTTTCGCGCTTAAAAAATTGATTGCGCTCCGGAAGCAAACCCCTGTGTTTGCAGACACCAACAATTTGATTTTGCACAGTTGCGACAACCCCCACGTTTTGATCTACGAACGAAGCACAGCCGAAAAAGAGGAAGTTTTGATCGTTTGCAATTTCGATGAATCTCCCCAATCGGTCGCGAGGAAGAACATGGGCGCATTTGGGACGGCAGGGTATCCAAAAGACCTCATCACGGGCATTCCCATTAACTTTGTAAGAGATTTTGTGAAGTTGGGGCCTTATCAAATGCTTTGGATCGTGAAGGACTAACTATATTTAATCTTCCTTAAGATCCGCAGCGATTCCTTGAGCGATTGATAGATTTTTGGATCGTACTTCTTCAGCAAGTACCTCGCCGCTTCCATGTGGTCCTTCGCTTCCTCCAAGCCATTGAGGTAACAGATCAGATAGGTGTCCGGTAAGTGCCTTAGGTCTCTGATTTCGGAAGGTGCCAAGGCGATGTTCTTCTCCATTTTTTGTATCACCGATTTGTTGGCGTTCAAGATATGAAGCAAGGTTTTCCTGTCGTATTGGGGCGGATCGAAGAGCAGATCGCTCTGGATCTGGTAGGTACCGTTGTCTTCAAAGGTCAGCACCATTTTTTCAAGGGGATAGTACTTTTGCTCATTGCCCAATCCCAACTGCACATATTCCATGGTCGTGAACGAATTCTCGTTATAGGCGATGGTAATCTCATCAAAGGTAGAGTAAAACAGCTTCACCTGTTCGTTGATCAATTCGATATCGACCCTTGAGAAATAGGTCTGCCCTTTTACCTTTTTCAGGTTGCCGGCCCAGCATACCACAAATTGTTCCTTGAAAACCTTGTAATTGCTTTCCAAATCGCGATGTCGATGGTTCATAAAATCGATCACTCCGTCGAGGGTGAGTTCTATGTTGTTCTTGGCATGTTGTTCAATGGTCGCAACGGCACTCGAATTGATGTCTTTCAAGGTAATGTTATAAGCCTTGGGCATACTGATACTGCCTTCCCGAAAAAAAACCATCCCGCCATAATATTTCCAAATATTCTTCCGAAGGGCGCATACCT
Organism: Flavobacteriaceae bacterium; assembly: GCA_049666645.1. GTDB lineage: Bacteria > Bacteroidota > Bacteroidia > Flavobacteriales > Flavobacteriaceae > Pelagihabitans. Next base: position 12,694 of record JBATHI010000592.1, read on the forward strand.
TCCCGTTCGATTTGATGGTCACAAGCCCCACCACCTTCCCTTCGGGCAAATGGGGAAAGGGAATGTTTTCATAAGAAATCAAAGGGGGATTGTCGAGGTAGGCGTTTACCAGATTCTGTATTTTACTGTCGTCAAAGAAATCGACCCCGACGATCTTATTGTCCTCATCCTCCACCCCGATAACGATAAAGGAATTGTTCTTTGGATTGCTGTTGGCAAGGGCACATACGTGCTTGAGGAATTTTGCTTTCCCCTCTTTTTGGCCAATCTCGACAAACCGTTTTTTATCGTAAAAACTGTTCTCGTCGTTGTGGGCAAGAAGATTTTTCACGAGGAGACGCTTGTTGATCATGGCTTTCTGTTCACAATGGTCGACGTTGCCTGGGCTGTTGGCATTACGATCAAATCGGCAATGTTCACATGATAAGGCCGTGTCACCACAAAATATACAATATCGGCAATATCCTCGGGCCTGAGCGGTTCAAAACCCTGATATACCCCATGTGCCCTTGCTTCATCGCCCTTGAACCGAACTTTGCTGAATTCGGTTTCCACCAGGCCTGGATTCACCGCTCCCACTCGAATTCCATAGGGGTTCAGGTCGATCCGCATCCCTTGGTTGATCGCATCCACGGCATGTTTGCTCGCACAATAGACATTGCCTTTCGGGTAAACCTCCTTGCCCGCGGTGGAGCCAATGTTGATGATATGTCCCGAACCCCTGTCGACCATCCTTGGCAAGATGGCCTTTGACACATAAAGCAAGCCCTTCACGTTGATATCGAGCATGGCATCCCAGTCATCCAAGCTGCCCTGCTCAATGGGGTCGAGCCCATGGGCATTCCCGGCATTGTTGATCAATATATCGATGGTTGAAAAAGGTTTTGGGAGGGATTCGATTGCGGCGAACACGGCTTCCCGATCGCGTACATCGAAGTTCAGTGTATGCACTTCGGTTTGCTCCCCCAATTCTGAACGGAGCGCCTCCAAGCGATCTTGGCGCCGACCACAAAGAATGAGCATGATGCCATTGGCGGCGAACAAGCTGGCGGTGGCACGGCCGATTCCACTGGTCGCTCCGGTAATAAGGGCTGTTTTAGTCATTTTATCTGTTTAGTTATTGTCGGTCAGGGCACCTCATGTCCTTGACTGGCTTGCAGCATAACGAACCAATCTTCCAGTTCCAGTTGGATTTTGGTCGCCGCCATCGCATCTTTTAATCTATGGGCAGAGGCCGTTCCCACGACCGGGAATACTTTGGCGGGATGCTTTAAGATCCATGCCAACAGCAACTGGTCGGACGTACAGCCATATTTTGCCGAGAAACCATCGATAACTATCGAAATTCTTTCTATGCGGGACGATTTCTCTTTAAAATATGACCCCAAAGGACTCCATGACATGGCCATCCGCCCATGGGTGATGCAATCGTCGAAAATACCATTGTACATGGCTTCAGAACTGGTCACGGAAAATTCTACCTGATTCGCCGATACCGGAATCGCCGATTCGATCATCGCAATTTGCGACGGCATAAAATTGGAGACCCCGAAGGATTTGATCTTGCCCTGGTTCTTCAGTTTGGTAATCGCCTTTGCGATGGGATCGGGATGCATCAGCGGACTT